>JBFXIU010000001.1:0-65620 GCA_050175615.1 Porticoccaceae bacterium
CATTCATCCCCACAATATATATCTGGAAATTCTATACTCCTTTGGGCTTTGCGGTGTGCTGGTGTTGGCTTTTGTGTTTTGGTCTGGAGTGCGACGCATTGATTTGAGGCTATTAAAATCGCAGCAGGTTTGTGTGCTGCTGTTTTTAATGCTGGTTTATTACAGTGCCAAAGGAATGAGCGATATCAAGTTGCTGTCACAACCCAGCATGAGTTTTTATGCCATAACCATGGGCTTTCTTGTTGGCGCTACCAGGTATTTGAAAAATGAGGTTGCAGTGTCTTTGAAAAATAGAGCTGCTGAGCCTTTAAGAAAAGGAGTTTATTTTGTTGCGCCCTGAAAAAATCAACTTTGTCGAAAGAAGAAAAAAGGACTATTCTCGCCACAATATTCTCAAACAGGTATTGGCGGAAGTAGATCTCGATTCGAGGCTGTATTTGTTGCTGCCTTTTTCCAAGAAGAAGATTTTTAGTCTGTGGTTAAAGCGCAAGGCAGTGATCAATGATTTTTTTATCTCCGATTACGATACCTATGCCAACGACAGAAAAAAGGGATCAAGATTCAGTATCAATGCGCTCTATAAATACGCCCTCGACTGGATTAATTTTCGCTTCAGCTATTATCTGTTGAGTGATACCCGCGCGCACTTTGACCACTGGCAGAAACTGTTCGGTCGTTTTCGCGGTGAGCACCTGGTTTTTCCCGTCCTCGCCGACCCGTCTATTTACTATCCCGGCGAATGGCGCCAGCCCGGCGATGTGCCCAAAATTCTGTTTTATGGCTATTTTATTCCCCTTCATGGCATCGAGGTTATTCTTGAGGCGCTGAAGCGCTGCGAACAAAAGGGCATGATCTTTGACGCGGAATTGATCGGCGAAGGTCAGACTCTTGCGGCAATGCTCGATTTGAGTGAGAAGCTACAGCTTCGCCAGGTTGTTTTTAATAAAGCCTTTATTCCTGAGGGGGAGCTTGCAGAGCGCATTCGCAGCAGCGACCTGGTGCTGGGGATTTTTGGCAGCAGCGAAAAAGCCCGTTCAGTGGTGCCCAACAAGGTGTATCAGGGGCTCGCCTGTCGCGCCACCGTGATTACTCAGGACAGCCCCGCTGTTCGTGAGTTTTTCACTGATGAGGATCTCTGTCTTGTCGAAAGTGATCCGAATAGGCTCGCTGAAGCTATTGAGGCGTTGATCCAGGATCCCGACAGGTGTCGGCGGCTGGCGGAAAAAGGCTATGCCAGCTATAAAACACTCTATGCGGACAGTGTTGAATCCCTGAAAGCTTTTGTTTTGTCTGTGGATGAAAAATGTTCATCAAAAGCATAACTGCGAGGGGGGAAGGTTGGGTGAAGTGGAGCAAAAAGTGACATCACCTAAACCAGAATTGTCTGTATGGATGATTTCCGATGGCAGGCCGGGGCACTTTAACCAAACCCTGGGGGTTGTCCGGGCGCTGGAAAAAGGCTACGACGTCAAACTTATCAAAATAGAAACCCGTCTCCGGCTGGGTTTTTTGCGACCCTTGCTCAAGCTGGTGTGCAACAGTCGCAGGGGGTGGCTGAAGCGATTGCTGGCGCCGCTGATCAGATTCAGCTACTACCCGTTTGTGTTGCCGAGTGTTGATGCGACGGTGGCCTGTTGCGCTCATCCTGACGTGATAATTTCCTGTGGCGGCCAAACACTCTATCTCAATGTATTTCTGGCGCGGCAAACGAAGGCGCGCAACTTTTTCCTGGGTTCGTTGCGGGGCGTTCATCCCCGATTGTTCACAGCGATTATCAGCGGTTTGTCGATGCCCGGTGTGCCCAACCTGGTGGAGCTGGAATTATCGCCAGGTCTATTTGATGCCGAAAAAGCCGCCGAAGCCGGCCAGGCTTTTTTGGCAACCCTTGAGGGTGCTCCCGTATTCACACCAGGAGAGAGTGCTAGTGGTTCCCAAAAAACATACTGGGCAATGCTGGTCGGGGGCGATGGCGCCGGTTATCAATTCGAGAATGCTGATATGGCGGCGCTCGAATCGCTGATGCTGATGGCATCAGGGCGCTATGGTGTTCGCTGGTTGCTGACCACATCGAGAAGAACCTCCAGGGAGCATGAGCAGCGGTTACAGTGTTTTGCCCAGAAGCACCCGGAGGTTTTTGCCTACACCCTGTTTTACCATCAAAAGCCTGAAGCGCTGGTTATGGCTTTCTTGGGTGCGGCAGATAAAGTGTTTGCCACTGAAGACAGTTCGTCGATGATCTCCGAGGCCATGATGTCGCGCAGGCCGGTGATGACATTGTCGCCTCGGCACAGTAATCCCAATGAAAATTATCGCCGTTTTCTCGACAAGCATCGCCACAAGCACCGCATTGCCTCCCTGCACCTCAGTGGATGGGAAAATCTGAATATGGATGTCGCTTTTCAACAGTTCACACCGCTACAGATGGATATAGACTCTCAGTTGCTGGAACTATTGCAACCCTTTTTAGTCAGCAAGAATCGACCTATAACCTGTCGGGAAGGCAGCATTCCTCCGCGGGCGACCGATTAAAGTTGCCAGGCCAGGTAATGTGCCATATCAGTGTTTTATAGGGTGGTGAAGAATTTTTTCCCCGCTGTTGCGGTGACTGCCGAGGCCGCAAAAAGGCCGCCACCATAACCACTCCCGTAATTTGTACAGCAGATTATTTCTTAGCTTGCTGAGCCTGTAGCCAAGAATGCGGTTTTTATGGCGTCTTTGCCGATTGCGCTCGCTTTCCAGCGTCGATAATTCGGTTGGCATCTGGCGAATCAGCCAGGGATCCAATCCTCTAATATTCACGCCTGCACGCTCTCTGTAGGCCATCCAGTCGTCCGCCATGAGCTGTATTTTATTGTTGGCGGCCACCAGAGCCTGCGCTGCAGCGCGGTTGATGCCGTAACCGGCGCCGTCCCAGGCCTTGACCACAGAGACCAGGCGGTACTCCGGGGTCAGATCGGCGGCGTTTTTTTCCAGGTAAGCTCTGAGGGGAGTGAACAGTAAAATTCTCGGTTCAGGGTTGTCCAGCCACTGGTTCGCCCTGTCTAGCAGCGGCGGCAGCGCGTCGGCAAACTCGGCGTCGTCTTCCAGAATCAGTGCCCAGGGAGCCGCGCTGGTCAGCAGGCTTTGGTAGGCTTTTTGATGGCTCAGGGCGCAGCCTATCTCGCCGGGAGTAAATGTCCGCCCGCTGCGCTTGATGGCGTTGCTGTCGTCGTAGCGGTGCGCCAACTCTGTCGCAGCCAGGGTGCGGCCATCGATTGCGGGTACGATTTGGTAGTGGTCAAGCCCCGCAGCGCCCAGGCGTTGCGACAGCCGTTCCAGGCGCTCGCTGTCTTTGGGCAAATTGATAATGTAGGTTTTGTACCTTGTATCCATGGCGAGGCTGGGTTTTGAATGATGGGGCATTATATCTCTACGCTATACTGGGATAAAATCGCAGCGCCTGTGTGGCTGAATAACCGCCGTTGTGGCGTGAAAATAATCTGTTCAATGGAAAGACTATGAAGCTTGATTTTCCAGTCTATAACAAAGCCCGTGTCCTGGTGGTCGGCGACCTGATGTTGGATCGCTACTGGTATGGGGGCACATCCCGAGTTTCCCCCGAGGCGCCGGTGCCTGTGGTCAAGATCAATACCACCGAAGACCGCATCGGCGGCGCCGGCAATGTGGCGCTGAATATCGCCTCCCTGGGGGCGGCTGCGGCGCTGGTGGCGGTGGTGGGCGACGATGACGCGGGTCAGAGCCTGTGTAGCCGCCTCGATTCGGCGGGGGTCAGTCGTGATTTTCAGGTTGCTAGCAACAGGCCGACCATCACCAAGTTGCGGGTTATCAGTCGCAGCCAGCAATTGTTGCGCATGGATTTTGAGGAACCCTTTGGCGATGAAGATCGCGGCGATATTGTCGCCAAGGTCTGCAATCTTTTGCCAAGGGTTAACATGCTGGTGTTGTCGGACTATGGCAAAGGAGTACTGGCGCAGCCTGGGGAGCTTATTGACGCAGCCCGTGCGCTGTCCATTCCGGTGCTGGTCGACCCCAAGGGGCGCTCTTTTGATGCCTATCGCGGCGCCACCCTGCTAACGCCCAATATCCAGGAGTTCGAGGCCGTGGTCGGCGACTGCGACAGCGAGCAGGACATCGCCGTCAAGGGCGCCAGCCTGATGAGCGCGCTCGATGTGCAAGGGCTGCTGATCACTCGCGGTGAGCATGGAATGACGCTGTTGCGGCCACAGCGACCAGCAGTGCATTTTCCCGCCAGGGCGAGGGAGGTCTTCGATGTTACCGGGGCTGGCGACACGGTGATTGCCGTGCTGGCTGCGTCCCTGGCCGCCGGTGAACAGCTGCCGGAGTCCGTGGCTCTCGCCAACATTGCCGCCGGTCTGGTGGTGGCCAAGCTGGGTACGGCGAGCGTCAGCGGTCCGGAGCTGCGCCGCGCCATGCAGCGGGAGCAGGGTTCGAAGCGGGGTGTGATCAATGTGGAGCAGTTGCTTGCCGATGTTGCTGACGCCCGCGCCGAGGGCGAAACCATTGTTTTTACCAACGGTTGTTTCGATATTCTTCACGCCGGTCATGTCGGCTATTTGGAGCAGGCGAAAAAAGCCGGCGATCGCTTGATTGTCGCGGTCAATTCCGATGACTCGGTAAAAAGACTCAAGGGCGAAGGTCGACCGATCAATCCGGTTGACCGGCGGATGGCAGTATTGGCCGGTTTGGAGGCGGTGGACTGGGTGGTGTCATTTGACGAAGATACACCGGAAAAGCTGCTCGCCGAGATCAGGCCGGACGTTCTCGTTAAGGGGGGAGATTACGATGTTGGCTCGGTGGTTGGCGCAGCTATTGTCACAGCTTACGGCGGCGATGTTCGCGTTTTAGGTTTCGTTGATAACTGCTCCACCACAGCGATTGTCGACCGGGTTCGCGCTTCCTCCGCGCCCAAAAGGGGTTGACTGCCCCCAAAAGAGGCAAAAAGTTTGAAATAAGTAAAAAATATTGCCAGAATGTGGACTAACCCCCTTCCCGTGGGGTTGATTTTGCTGGAGAATTCGCGCACGTTTGTCTCACAACAACGTGAATCCTATGGTAATTGTTACATCTACGCTTGAGAGGGCGAAGTTATGAAATCTGTAATCACCAAATCTGGTCTTGCTGTAATGGGTCTGTCACTGGCTCTGCTGACTGGTTGTGCCAGCAACGCTCGTGTTGATGCTGTTGAAGCCAAAGCCAATTCAGCTCAGCAAACTGCTGACGCTGCCATGTCTGCTGCACAACGCGCCCAGCAAACTGCTGACCAGGCTCTGCGTGCTGCTAACGATGCCAATGCTGCCATCACCCGTCTTTCCGAGACTGTTGGTCGCAAATAAGCACCGCTAACCGGCAATAAAAAAGGCTGTCCTCGGACAGCCTTTTTTGTTTCTCGATGTTTGTTTCAATCTCTGTGTGGCGACCTGTAATTAGTCTGCGCTAATATCTGTGGGCATGCCGCTTTTCCGTTTTGCTGCCTGGGTAACCTTTTCCCAGTCAATATTCACCACAGTGCCGGGACGCTGTGCGAGCGCCTCGCCAATAATCATTTCATAGTTGATGGGCTTGCCCTTATCTTCTTCCAGCTGGGGGTGAACTTCCAGATAAATTTTGTCCTTGCGCCAGCCCGCTTTTACCGGCTCGTTAATAATGCGCACCGGAACCCCGGGTTTTACCGACATGGCCAATTCTTCGATGTCGCCCGCATAAAGTCGCACACAGCCGTGGCTGACGCGCATGCCAAAACCGATCTTTTTATTGGTGCCGTGGAACAGGTAGCCGGGAATAGACAGCTTGACGGCATATTTGCCCAAAGGGTTGTCGGGGCCAGGGGCGACAACGGCGGGGAGAATATCGCCATAGGAGGCGTGCTCCCGGCGGATGGATTCCGGCGGCGTCCAGCTGGGGTCTTTGCTAATAGCGGTAACCTTGCCTTCGGTGACCGGGGTTTCCCAGCCCTCGCGACCGATGCCTACAGCGTAGGAGCGCACCATTTTTTTCTCGGGCAGGAAATGATAGAGGCGGAACTCTGCCAGGTTAAGAATAATGGCTTCATGGTCGCCGTCGTGCCTGGGTAGAATGAAAGACAGCGGCAGGATCACCTCTGTCCCTTCTCCGGGAACCCAGGGCAGGACATCGGGGTTGGCATTCATCATCGCTCTGAAGCCGAGCCCGTAAATATGACCGAGGCCGACAAAGGTGTCTTCGTAACGGGTTTTAACGCGCAAGGTTTCGCCGACGACGTCATTGCCATCGAGGCGAAATGTCAGTGCCTGAACAACAGGCGCGGTACTGATCAGGGAGAACAGCAAAATTGCAAAACTTAAAGCACGCATGGGACTAATAACTCAGAGTTTGTTGTCACTTCGGGTTCGAGTAAGGGCTGAAAAACGGTAAAGATACGCTGGCGATTCAGTGTCAGCGGAGGCCGTTCAATAACCCGCGCAGCCATGCTGATCAAAAAGCGCACAATCATAGCAATTTCCCAGAAATTTTCCGCTGTTTTTTCTGCCTGGGAGCAAGTTTATCAAAAACTGGTGACCGGGTTCGCAGCCGCCACATTGGCGCGCAAATGGTCGGGGTTGATGGTGCCGATAATGGCGCTGGTAACCCCTGGGTGTTTGAAGATCATTTGCAGGCTATCGCCGGCAGGCGTGGAGGCAAGATGGCCGCTGGCAAGAGCCTTTTTGATCAGGACGCCTTTCTGGTGTTGGTGGCAGTAATCGATCACGGGCACATCATCGTTGTAGTCGCGGTTCCAGGTGACCATGACGCAATCAGACTTTTCTGCCGCCAGCAAACCACCGGCGACGGTTTTTGTCGACATGCCATAGGCGCGGATTTTGCCCTCAGCTTTGAGGCTGGCCAGTGTTTCCAGAGTGCCGATATCGTTAATGATATCCAGGTCGTTGCCATCAGAATGCACCAGAACGATGTCAAGGTACTCGAAGGCCAGCCTTTTCAGGCTGCGCTCGACGCTGAGGCGGGTGTGCCGGGGGGAGAAATCATAACTGGACTGCCCGCCGCAAAATTCTTCGCCCACCTTGGTGCAGATCAGCCAGCGCTCGCGCTGCCCGGCGAGTAATTTGCCAAGCCGCTCTTCGCTATTGCCATAGGCGGGCGCTGTGTCGAGAAGATTAATACCCAGGTCTGCGGCCAGCGCCAGCAGGTTTGCCGCCTGGCGATCGTCGGGAATATCAAATGCCCGAGGATACTTAACACCCTGATTGCGCCCGAGTTTTACGGTGCCCAGGCCGACAATGCTCAGGTTCAACCCGGTGGCGCCCAGAGCGCGTTTGGGCAGCGAAGGGGTGTGACTAGTGTCCATGGCCAAAGGCCTCCGCCCAGGGGGTGGCGCTGATGTCGGGTTGCTGCAGCGGTAGTGATGGACAGGAATCGCTGCTGGGGACAATGCCTTTAGCCTGGAGCAGGCCTTCAACCTGGTGGGCAAGATTCGGCGCGAGGGTCAGTTTGGTGGGCCAGGCGGCAATGATATTTGCCACCGGTGATGCCCAGGCGGCAAAGGCCTTGTCGGGTCTTAGTCTGTTGGCCTGAAGCGGTTCCGCCCTGTCGATGGCCAGGGTCGCCCAGCGGGCGCCGCGAAAATCGATCCAGGGCATCAGTTCTGCCATTTCTTGCTGCGCCGTGGCGATGAGGTCATGGGCAGATTGTTCGACCCCTTTTTCCGCCAGGCTGCCGCCCAGATACCAAACCTGGCTGCCGTCAGTCAGGGAATGGCTGGAGATACTTAGCCTTGGGGTTTTGTCGATGCTGACACAGTGGCCAAAAAAGCGGTGGGGATAGTTATGCTTGACCATCACCTGGTGCAGGGGGCGCAGCTGCATTTCTGGGCTGGTGGCGCCAATCTGAGCCAGCAGGTCGCCATTGCCCTTGCCGGCGGCAAAAATAAAAGCCTCGGCATCGATCCTTAGCTCGTCCACAGAACCGCCATGATTCGTGGTTATTTGCAGGCGCTGGCGACCGTTTGGCTGAGCTAGCCAGCGGCATTGATGGTGGTTAAGGGAAAAAATCCGGCTCCTGTAGTTTTCCGCCAATGCCCTGATAACACTGGGGACATCTACCACCAAATCAATCAGGCGGTAGAGACTGCCGTGAAAATCGCCGTGATCAAAAATGGGCGGCAGCTCGAATCTGGTGACTTTTTCCACCCGCCCACGGGTCATTTTGCTGGCGAGAAAGCCCCCCAGACGCGACCCCATGCTGGCGGTGGACCAGAGATAAAAATGATCGCTGAGAAGGGTTGCCGCGCGCAGATCCACATCGCCCTCGCCGCGCAGGCAGGCGCGCCAGTGATCGGGCATCTCGGCAATGGCCTCGGACGCGCCGGTGAGCGCCCCGCCGAGGCTGTATTTGATGCCGCCGTGAATCATGCCCTGGCTGGCCGTGGTCTGAAAGCTGCCCAGTGCCCGCTGTTCAACCAAAATTGCGTTGTAGCCGCGATTGCAGAGACGGTTGAGAATCCACAGGCCGGCAATGCCGCCACCGATAATCATGGCGTCGACCCTGTGCTGTTGCGCCAAAGGTTATCCTTGAATAAATACCTGGAGGTTGCAATATAGCACGGCTCTACCGGAGAATAACGCGCTTGCCAACAACAAATAAGGGTTGCAAATGAAAGCTGCGGTATTGGAACAGCGTGGGGTAGATGGCTTCAAGGTCATGAATTTTCCCGATCCCAAGCCCCTGCCAGGTGAAGCGGTGATGCGGGTTCACGCAAGTTCGATCAATCGCGTTGACATCTACATGCGCGATAGCGGCGCCGGTATCACCCATGAGTTGCCACTGGTTTTGGGTGTCGATGGGGCTGGCGAAATTGTCGAAACCCCGCCGGGCAGCACCCTTAAAGTTGGTACTCGAGTAGCGCTCTATTCGGGAAATTTTTGCGGCCAGTGCCGCTATTGCCTCTCCGGCGACCAAACCCTCTGTAAAACCGTTAAAATTGCCGGGGAGCACCGCCACGGATCTTTTGCCGAATATGTGGCCATGCCCGAAAAATGCTTTGTGCCCATTCCGGATTCGCTCAGCTTCAGGGATGCGGGTGTTCTCCCCGCCGCCTACGTCACCGCCTATCGCATGCTGTTTGGCAAAAGGACATTGCTGCCCGGCGAAACGGTTCTGATCGTTGGCGCCAGTGGCGGCGTTGCTACCGCCTGTATTCAGCTCGCCGTATTCGCGGGCGCCAAAGTGCTGGTCACATCCTCTTCCGATGAGAAACTGGCCAAGGCCTGCGCCCTGGGCGCCAGCGGTGGCGTCAACTACAATCGCGATCCCGTTTCTGCGACCGTGCTCGATATGACCGGCGGCGAGGGGGTCGATATGGTGATAGACAGCTCCGGGCAAAAAAGCTGGGGTGAATCCCTGCGCTCGCTGCGCCGGGGCGGTCGCCTGATCACCTGCGGCGCCACCACCGGCAGCAATCCGCCAGTGGAAATACAGCGCATGTTTATCCGCCAGCTTGAAGTCTATGGCTCAACGGGGGGGAGTATGGAAGAATACCGCCAGCTTTTTGCTCTCTTTGGCAGCGGTAAACTCAAACCCGTTATCGATAGCACCTATAGCCTGGATGCTATTCATGAGGCCTATGCGCATTTGGCGAACGGCGACCAGTTTGGCAAGGTGG
Organism: Porticoccaceae bacterium; assembly: GCA_050175615.1. Classification (GTDB taxonomy): domain Bacteria; phylum Pseudomonadota; class Gammaproteobacteria; order Pseudomonadales; family Porticoccaceae; genus CAYXXZ01. The sequence continues at coordinate 9,656 of JBFXIU010000001.1, forward strand.
CGGTGGCAATCGATGCCTCCTGAAGCATTTTCAGTAATTTCTTAATAAAAGGTGATGGTTATCAACAGCAAAGATTTTGACCGCTTTCTCGATGTTGCCCGCAGTAAGGCCACGCCCCAGCGTTTATTTTTGGTGTTTGCGGAAAAGGAGTACGCCCGCGAAGAGGAAATGTTTGACGGTTCAGTGGCCGCCGCCGGCGGTTTCGCCATCAAGCCGCTGATGTACATTGACAAGCCGCTGGCGAAATTAACGGACTTCAATGAGTTGCTGAAAGAGTCCCTGGAAAACGGCAAGCCCTGGGATTTGCTCTATGTGTCTGCCTGTGAAGATCCGGGCTTGACGGAGGATTTTATCAATCAGCGCCTGGAATTGATGGTGAAAATGATCCACCAGGGCATTACCGACAAATTGCTGATCTTCAATCAGTCCGGAGATATGTCGAAACTGGAAAAGCTGGGTGTGCAGCCCAGGGTCAAACTGGATTCCTGAAAGGCTGACACTGTGCTTGGCAGAGGCTGCAGCGCGGCGGCTCTCACTCGTTTTTAGTGCTGGCCATCAGCTCTTTCAACTGCGCGAAAGGATTGTGGGTTGCCGGTGGTCGCGGCTTGTCTTTGCCTGAACCGTAGAGAATATGGTCGTGGAATTTGCTGTGTTCGTTGTCGTGGCAGTAAACGCAGAGCAGCTCCCAGTTGCTGCCGTCCGCGGGATTGTTGTCGTGATTGTGATCCTTGTGGTGCACCGTCAGCTCGCGCAGGTTGGTGTGGCTAAATTCCCGAGCGCAGCGCCCGCACACCCAGGGGTACATCTTTAGCGCTCGCTCCCGGTAACCGCGTTCTTTTTTGGCGTAATTGCTCAAGCCGGTGCTGTGATCATTTTCCATGGTTGTTAGGGTCTGTTAACACTAATTCATCCTGTCTGGCAAGATTGAGAGAGATGTTGGCGGCTTAGTAGTCCCGAGCCGTTGCTATAAACCGACTGAGGCGCTGTTCGAGCATTGCCGTTTTTCTCCGTTCGGCCTCGAGTTGTTCGAGAAGCTCCAAAGCGAGGGCGATTCCCGGCCAATCGATGTCAAAGTCGCGCTGAATTCGCACCGCTTTGTGTACTCTGGTAACCATAGTGGCATCAAACTGCCAGTGAATGGGGGCATTGCCGCTGGGGTCGACAATGCCCTGATGGACGATTTCAATAATGTCCTCTTTGGATAACAGGGTGGCTCGACACAATTCTTCAACGCCTAAATAGTCTTCGCGGTGTTGGCTCATTAGCTGTTTCTCCATTCGGCGCGGGGATCAAAAGCCGCCTTGTCGGCCAGCTCCTGCCAGAGTTTATTGATGGCGGTGTCGGTCTTGGCGGGCATCACAATTTTGATGACGGCAAATAAATCACCATAGCTGCCATCTTTTTTAAGCAGCCCCTTGCCTTTAATGCGCAATCTCTGCCCGCCCTGGGTTCCGCGGGGAACGCTCAGGTTTATTTTTCCCGACAGGGTGGGCAGCTCAATCTTTGTGCCCAGAGCCGCTTCCCAGGGGCTTAGCGGCAGTGTAATGATCAAATTATGACCTTCAACATCAAACAGAGGGTGGGGCACCAGGCGAATGCGAAGGTAAAGATCACCGGCGGAGCCGCCGTCTGCGCCAGGGGCGCCCTGTCCCTTGAGGCGAATCCGTTCGCCGTCGTTAACACCGGCGGGAATTTTGATTTTGAGATTCTTTGTTGCGCCACCGAGGTCATAAGCAATAGTCTTGGCGGTGTTTTCCAGGGTTTCTTCAAGAAAAATCGGCAGATCTGTTTCAATATCCTGGCCACGGCGACTGCCGCCATAGTGGAAATCATGGCTTTGTCGATGCCTGGAGGAGGCGCCGTCAAAACCGGCACTCGAAAAGCCCTGGCCAAAAATAGAAGAGAAAAACTCGGAAAAAACCCTGTCCTGATCGAAGGATTCCCCCGCACCCTCAGCGCCGGGTTGCCAGCCTGGCGGTGGTTTAAAGGATTCGCTGCGGCGGCCGTATTTGCGAATTTCATCGTACTCGGCGCGTTTGTCCGCATGTTTTAAAACTTCATAAGCCTCGGCAACTTCCTTGAACTGGTTTTCGGCATCCTGGTGTTCGCTGACGTCCGGGTGATACTTGCGTGCCAGTTTTCTGTACGCAGATTTTATTTCTTTTGCATCGGCATCGGGTTTGACGCCGAGAATCTTGTAGTAATCTTTAAATTCCATATACCTATTGCCTGTTGTGGGCGATTCTATGGGTCGAGAGTGCTGACTTTTTACAGTGGCGCCAAAGGGTTTGTTGGCATCACAACAAAGAGCCGTTCAAGACTATAGCGGTTAAGACTGTAACATCGGTGCTCTGCTCTCCAGTATACATATCCTGTTGCGACCACTGTGCTTGGCTTTATAGAGCGCCATGTCGACATTTCTGAGGAGCTGGTCGATATTTTCACCCTTTACCATGGTGATAACGCCACCGCTCAGTGTCAGCGTGAATGATCTATTTCTGTAGGTTATCGGGGTTGCCGCTGTTTCCATTCGAATCCGCTCGGCAAGGTGAAAGGCTTCTTCGCTGGAAGTGTTAAGGCAGACCATGGCAAATTCCTCCCCGCCGATACGCGCGGCGATTTCACCGGAGCGGGTATGTTTTTTGAAAATTTTTCCGACCTGGCGAAGCGCTTCATCGCCGGCGCCATGTCCGTACTGATCGTTGACGTCCTTGAAAAAATCGATATCGAGGCTGATCAGCGTCAGAGGAATAGCATTGCGCTCGGCATAGCCCATATCGCGGGCGAGCTGTTCAAAAAAGTAGCGGTGGTTGGGCAGCCCGGTGAGCACATCGGTTCTCGCCTCCTGCTCGGCGCGCAGTTTTTCCCGCTTGAGTTCGCGAGTGCTGGTATTCACCTGATTTTTAAGCCTCAGCATATGGAGAATCATAAATATTCCGGCAAAGGCTGCGGCGCCGACGCCAAGTGCAATCCTGTACTTGTTGAGAGCCTCATTCAGGGTTAGCTCGCTGTCGGCATCATAGAGAAAATCAGCCATATTCACCCTGTTGCTAAATAATCCCTGGGCAATAAATTTGGCTTCGATGCGTTGCCAGCGTTCCTCATTCATATAGCCCACGGGAACCACATTGGGCAATATCAATTTTTTGGCTTCCTCCGCCTCAAATAAGAGATGTTCGCGGGATTTGTTTTGAGAGTTGTATTTTTCAATGATGAGATCAACGACAGTTTCAGGGTTTTCCAGGGCATAAACCCAACCCTTTAAGGTGGCGGCGCGAAAATCCGCCACCATTTCTGGCGAGTGAGCAAGCACGGCCTCACTGGTAATCAAAATATCACCATAGAAATCGACGCCATAATCCAGTGGCGCAAAGCTAATGAACGGAATGCCCCGCTGGTTGAGAAGATAGGGTTCGTTGGTGGTGTAGCCATTGTAGGCGTCAATATCGCCGTCGATCAAAGCCTGTAATGTGGTTTCCGCGGGCACCAGTTGAAAATCATCACTGCTAATGCCGGCTTCGTGCAAGGTCGCCATAAGCTCCGCATTGAGATAACCTCCGGCGAGCATGATTTTTTTGTTTTTCAAGTCGCTCAAATGGCTGATACCTTTGTCACCACGGCTGATAAGGATGGAGGGCGAATTTTGGAAAATGACTGCGAGGGCAATCAGCGGTACACCTGTTGACCTGTAAATCAGCGCCCCGGAATCGGCAACGGCAAAGTCGACCCGCCCGCCAATGAGCTGGTCAATGGGTGTCAGCGCAGGGGTGTATTCAATAAGGGAGACATCGAGACCGGCACGCCGATAATAGCCGTTTTCGATGGCGGCATAATAACCGGCAAACTGAAACTGGTGCGCCCATTTCAACTGTACGCGAACAGGTCGCAATGGTTCACTCGAAGCGTCGCCGTTACCGCCATCAGCCCAGGCGAGCTGGCAGGCTACAGCGAGAGTCAGTATCCAATATAAACAGGCTTTGAACATCATCATTATTGACAGTTCGTTGGCAACACCGGTGTCAAAGCCACCCTGAATGTCGCCGAGGCGACTCGGGCGCATGTCAGTATAAAGCCGTTAAACAGCGTTTGAAAACGCCAGGTGACCTCTTAACTGTAGCAGACTCTTTAGAGGAAGCTCAGATTAATTCTGTTTTCGTCACTACCGTGCAGGCGCACTACTGTCCGCAATAAATAGAGGCTGCTTTCCTTAAGCCTGAAATAGTAAGGAGGTTGAGTGGTTCTGAGCACCTCGAGACTTAAACGAAAGCTGTCGTTCCTGCCTTCGCAGAAATGACGGCGCGAAATATTCCGGACAGTAGTGCGCCTGCGCGGGAATCACATTCATCAGAGTTTCCTGTATTCCATGGCGACAAATTTCTGCAGCGCAATTTCCGCCATTTTCACCCCCAGCATCAACAGATTGCGCATCAGCACAGTGGTCAGGCTGGTTGTGCTGCGCAACAGAGGTTCCCTAAGCATCGTCAAACTGATTCCTGCCGACAATAAACACTTTGCGACTTCTGGTGCGCCTAGGTATCCTCTGCGCGGTATGCTTTGTTCGGGAACAGGTTTTGCCAAGAATCCTTTACAGTTTGTTTTTTTATTTACTGATGCCCTTTGTCTGCCTGCGCCTGTTTTGGCGGGGGCGGCTTGTACCCGGTTATCGCGACCGCTGGCAGGAGCGCTTTGGCTTTATTCCTCCGCTGAGCGACGCCGACGGCGAGGTTGGCAGGGATGTTATCTGGGTGCACGCCGTGTCTGTGGGTGAAACCATGGCTGCAGTGCCATTGATCCGCCGCCTGCAAACGCTCTATCCCGACTATCTGATCGCTGTCACCACGTCCACCCCCACGGGTTCCGAGCGGGTAAAGGCGCTGCTGGGCGACAGCGTTTACCATTGTTACGCCCCTTACGACACGCCGGGCGCAGTGTCGCGCTTTCTTAATACCTTAAAGCCTAAAATTCTGATCATCAAGGAAACGGAATTGTGGCCGAATATTATCCACGGCTGCTATCGCCGCAATATTCCCGTATTGCTCGCCAATGCCCGGCTGTCGGCAAGGTCGGCTGACGGCTATCGCCGTTTTTCCATACTCGCCAAGCCAATGTTGGCGGAGCTGGCGATGGTGGCAGCCCAGCACAAGGACGACTGCCGGCGCTTTTTGTCACTGGGACTGGCGGAGGCCAGGGTTCAGGTGACTGGCAATATCAAGTTCGATCTGGAAATTACCGCCGCACAACGCCAGCAGGCGGCCAATCTTGGCCGACAATGGCAGCAAGGGATCAGGCCTATATGGTTGGTTGCCAGCACCCACAAGGGCGAGGATGAGCTAATTCTGCAGGCGTTTCGAGGAATACTTGCCAAGTACCCGAAGACCCTGTTAGTGCTGGTGCCCCGCCACCCCGATCGTTTTGATCAGGTGGCGGCGCTGTGCCGCGCTGAGGGGTTTGCTGTGGCGCGCCGGGGCAAGGGTCAGCAGCCGGCTCTTGAGACCCAGGTATTGCTAGGCGATACCATGGGGGAGTTGCCCCTGTTTTTTGGCGCCAGTGATGTGGCTTTTGTCGGCGGCAGTTTGGTGCCCGTGGGTGGGCACAATTTGATGGAGCCGGCAGCCTGGGGCATTCCAGTGCTCTCGGGGCGCCATTTGTTCAATTTTGCCGAAGCCTCCGCCCTGCTCATTGAGCGAGGCGGGCTTGAAATTTGCTGTACGCCTAAAGAAATCGCTGCAGCGGTGATTCGGCTTCTCGCTGATCGGGATCTCTGCCGGCAGCAGGGCGCGGCGGCTCTCGCCGTAGTTGAAGCCAACCGCGGCGCCATGGCCAGGCTGCTGGCCATTATTGAACAATTATTGGCGCGATAACCTTGCTGGGGTCGACCCAGGCATTCAATTGATAGATGTCGTCAGGGCTTAGCTGTCCTGCCACCAGCTTCAGGTTCAGGCTGCTGCTGATGTAGGTGTAGCGGGCGTTGGCGTAATTGCGTTGCGCCTGGTGGAGGTTGCGCTCGGCAAAGAGGACATCGACGATGTTGCGTGTGCCGACCTCATAACCGGCACGGGTGGCTTCCAGGGCGCTCTCGGCGGATTTGATCGACTGCGCCAGAGCCTTCACTGTGGCGGCAGCGGTGATCACATTCAAATGGGCGGTTCTCGCCTGCTGGGTGGTGTTGCGCAGCATGTAGCTGGCGGTTTCGTCGGCTTCGGCATACTGCTGATAGGCCTGGCGGCGCTGGGCGCTCACCAGGCCGCCAGTGAAAATCGGCACATTGAGGCGAACGCTGAGGACATGGGTTTGATCGTCACTGCTCGACGGTGTGTTAATGGGCGCGCCCAGTAGATTTTGGCCGCTGAATTCTTTGTCGAAATCCGTATCTGCATAGCTGTAGGCGCCAGTAACCGTGGGCAGGTGCTCCATTTTTCGAGCTTCGGCGTTCTCCCGTGCTGCGTCGCGACCCTGTTGGGAAATTTTCAGTTGCAGGTTATTGGCCAGCGCCAACTGTACCCATTCTTCTCGGGAGGCGTCCGGCGGCAGAACGGGAAAGCTTCCCGCAAGGCCAGCCAGTTGGCTGTGGGGTTGACCGGTGAGCACCTCAAGGCCTTCAAAAGCAACCCGCAAGCCGCCTTCCAGTACCAGAGTATTGACGCTGGCATCGTCAAACGCCGCCTGGGCTTCGTGGACGTCGGTAATTGGCAGCAAGCCAACTTCGTAACGCTGCCGGGTCTGCTCCAGCTGGCGGCCAATAGCCTGTTGTTCGGCAATGGCGCTGGTGAGATTTTCGCTGGCGCGAAGCACATTAAAGTAGGCGTCGGTGACGCGAATAATCAACTCCTGTTGCGCTGCGGCAAAGGAGAGCCGAGCCTGCTCCGACACCGTTTTGCCCTGCTTGAAGTCATACCAGGCAGGGAGATTGAACAGGGGCTGCTCAATACTGATGCCGAAACTGGTTTGGTCGGCATCGCCGTCGCCCCTGGTGCCGGAGTTCACTTCCAGGCCGTCGAGCACAAACACCGACGAGGAGCTTTCTTCAGAATCCAGTTCGCTGTATTCCGCCGATGCGGAGATTTGCGGCAGCAGTCCGGCGCGGCCAATATTGGCAGATTCCTTGCCTGCCAGATAGGCGGCATTGGCTGCCCGCAACTGGGGGTCATTGTTGAGGGCGAGATCGTAGATTTCGGTGAGGGTTTCCGAAAAACCGCTCACCGGCAGCGCCAGAAACAGGGCAAAGCTGAGGTTGCGCGCCAATTGATTCAGAGGGTTGGCGGATTGTTGCGGTTTAGCAGGGGTCTGGTGTTTAGCAGATTTCATGGTTCTGTGACGTCTCATGGTTTTCTCAAATGCCTCGTGCACGATGTCTTATGACCGCCGTCCCTGACCTGGAATTCATACACTTGTCGACAGCCCAGGTTGGCTGATGTGTCTTCTGATTGTAAAAGAGGCAGGCGAACGGATGCTGGAGAGCCAATCATAAAGGGTAAACAGCCAGGATCATACCCCAAATGCTTCTCTTGGTTTTCCGCTTTTACATACTCTTACCTATGGCGTATGGTTTCGCCTTTGACAGCTGCGCTTTAAATACAGGGGCAATAATGTTTGGCAAGCCGCGCTTTTCCCGCGAGGATGTGGAGATTCTCGCCGAGAATGTTCTCTACAAAGGTTTTTTCAGTATGCTGGGCTACAGGCTTCGCCACCGTCTTTTTAACGGCGGCTGGGGAAAGCCCATTTCCCGCGAGCTGTTCTGGCGACCCCAGGCGGTGGGCGTGCTCGTTTACGACCCCGGCAACGATCTGGTGGGTCTTGTCGAACAGTTCCGCATCGGCGCTCTGGAGCATGCTCGCGGACCCTGGCTGCTGGAGGTGGTTGCGGGACTGGTGGAGCCTGGAGAAAATCTCGAAGAGGTTGCCCACAGAGAACTGGCGGAAGAAGCGGGTTTGTGCGCCGAAAAGCTCATTCCCATTCACGATGTTCTGCTCACCCCCGGCGGCAGCAATGAGCGCATTGCGCTCTATTGTGGTCTGGCCAATCTCGCCGGCAAAGAAGGCATTTTTGGCCTGCCGGAAGAGGGGGAGGATATTCGCCTCCACGTGGTCAGCAGGGCACAGGCGCTGGAGGCGCTAAAAAACGGGGATTGCGACAATGCGCCCCTGACCATTGCGTTGCAGTGGCTGGCATTGCATTATGACGATATTGCCACTGGTGTTCTGTAGCTGGTTCGCGGCTTCCCTGTTGGCAGGGTTTTAAATGGCGGCGATGCCGGCAGTAAAAAGAGGGTGAAGTGTTGCGTTATAAGGTTGATCTGAAAGCATTTATGGCGGATTGCGAGGCGAATTACTATCGCCTGCGCCAGCTTGTCCCCCGCTTTGATGATCTCGATCGCTTTCAGCTAGGCCTGCCCGGCAGCCACCGGGTCATCATGACGCTGGATGTTATTGAGCGCACGCCCTACACCTCCCTGGTGGAAATTAGCCAGCAGGGGGCTGCAGGTTTGACAGAATGGCTGCCAGAACCTTCGCTGAAAGTTCGACTCTATCACGATGCGCGCCTCGCCGAAGTGGTACATTGTGCCGGTAGACGCAACCCCAGAGCCCGTTATCTGTATCCCAATGAAGAGATGTTGCAGCCGGATGAAAAAGCCCAGTGGAACCGTTTTCTGTCGGAATGGCTGTCACTGGCCATCGACCACGGTTTTGTGGCGGACATGCCTTGCGAATTTGTCGGCTGATCATGGCATCCATCAATTACTAGAAGAACAATAACGTGGATATTTTGGCCAGCCAGGGGGCAGAGCACAGAGCGAACGGGATGGTTCGCATCGTTCAGATCACTGACTGCCATCTGGGGCCTCAGGTAGACTATCGGCTTGCGGGAGTGAGGACGCTCGGCAGTTTTGAGGAAGTTCTGCAGCGTGTGGTGAAAGATTCTCCTCCGCCCGAAATGGTGGTCGTCAGCGGCGATATCGCCGCCCACGGCTCCAGGGTTGCTTATGATCACTTTAGCCAGCGAATGGCTGAATCCAAATTGACCTATAGCTGGCTGGCGGGTAACCACGACGATTTCGCCATGATGTCAGCCATTCCCCAGCTGCCCGTCTATGCGCCCGTGCAGATTCTGGGAGCCTGGCGTATTATCAGCCTCAATACGGCGGTACCCCACCGAGTGGGCGGGCGGCTGGCCGAGGAGGAGCTGGAATTTCTCGCCCTGGCATTGGCGGAACAGAATGATCACCCTGTTGCTCTGTTTATGCACCACCCCCCCATGGATGTGGGTTGTCGCTGGCTCGATCGCCAGCAGGTCGCCAACGGTGGAGCCTTAGCGGAAATTGTCCGTTCCTGCGCCAATGTCAAAGGGATTTTCACCGGCCATGTCCACCAGCAGGCCAGCCTCGAATTTGCCGGGGTTCCCCTGTATTGTACGCCCTCGACCTGCTTCCAGTTCGCCGCCCATCAGGACGACTTTGCCCTTGCCGACCTGCCGCCGGGTTATCGCTGGATCAATCTTTGTGACGATGGCAGTATCGATACGGGCGTTATCTACATCGAAGACACCAGAGAAAAGGTCGATGTCGGGGTGAAAGGTTACTGATTTTCTCTATAATCCCCGGCAACCTAACCCATTATTGACATAACGGTTGATACATTTCATGCACCTTCTCTATCTACACGGTTATAACAGCTCTCCCGATTCCACCAAGGCGCGCCAGCTGCAAGCCTGGTTGGCCAGGGAACACCCAAATATCGAGTATGTCTGCCCGTTTCAAAGCCCCTTTGCCGACAAGATTGGCGAGCAGCTCCTCGATGTCAGCAAGGATTTCGACTGGTCAAACACCCTGGTGATTGGCAGCTCCATGGGCGGTTTTTTTGCCACCTGGCTGGCGGAGAAGTTCGCCTGCAAGGCGGTGTTGATCAATCCCGCCGTGCGCCCCTGGGAGGCGGTGGAGGATCTGGCTGGCACCCAGACCAATTACCACACTGGCGAAACCTTTATTCTGACCGAGCAGGATGTCAACGATTTTCGCCACTACGGTGTCGATACCATCAGCCACCCCGAAAATCTGTGGGTATTGCTGCAAACCGCCGATGAGGTTCTCGACTACCGCAAGGCGGAGTCGTTTTACAAAGGCTGCCGACTAACCATCGAAGAGGGCGGCGACCACAGTTTTCAGGGTTTTGAGCGCTTTTTTTCCGATATTATCCGTTTTTGGAAGCCATAAATGAGTAACTACAACGCCGAGGATATTGAAGTCCTCACCGGGCTCGACCCGGTGCGCAAACGTCCGGGCATGTACACGGACACCACCAGACCCAACCATCTCGCCCAGGAAATCATCGACAACAGTGTCGACGAGGCGCTGGCGGGGCACGCCAGAAAAATTGATGTCATTCTTCACAGGGATGGCAGCGTTACCGTCACCGACGATGGTCGCGGCATGCCCGTGGACATTCACCCGGAACAGGGGGTGTCGGGGGTTGAGGTTATTCTTTCCACCCTTCACGCCGGCGGCAAGTTTTCCAATAAAAATTACCAGTTTTCCGGCGGTCTTCACGGGGTGGGCATCTCCGTGGTCAACGCCCTGTCACTGACGCTCGACGTCACCATTCGCCGCGACGGCCAGGTCTACCACATCGCTTTTGCCGGGGGCAACAAAGTCAGCGACCTCAAGGTCATCGACAGCTGCGGCAAGCGCAACACCGGCACCAGTGTCCGTTTTATGCCGGATCCAAAGTATTTTGATACCGTCAAATTTTCCCTGTCGCGACTGCGCCATGTGTTGCGCGCCAAGGCGGTGCTCTGTGCCGGACTTGAAGTCACCTTCCTCGACGAAAACCTGGGGGAAACCGAAACCTGGTATTACCAGGACGGCCTTGCCGATTACCTGTCATCGGCCACCAGCGAATGGCCGACGTTGCCGGCGGCGCCCTTTGTGGGCACCTTTGCCGGGCGCAGCGAAGCGGTGGACTGGGCGGTGCAATGGCATCCCGAAGGCGGCACCCTGATTCAGGAAAGTTACGTCAACCTGATTCCCACTACTCAAGGGGGGACACACGTCAACGGCTTGCGCACCGGGTTATTGGAAGCCATGCGCGAATTCTGCGAATTTCGCAACCTCCTGCCCCGCGGCGTCAAACTGACACCGGACGATATTTGGGATCAGTGCAGTTATGTGCTGTCCTCCAAGCTCGCCGATCCCCAGTTCTCCGGTCAAACCAAAGAGCGGCTGTCGTCCCGGGAGGCGGCGGCTTTTGTTTCCGGCGTGGTCAAGGACGCCTTCAGTCTGTGGCTCAACCAGCACACCGAAGAGGCGGAAAAGCTCGCCGAACTCTGCATCAGCTCCGCCCAGCGGCGGCTGCGCACCAGCAAAAAAATCGAGCGCAAGCGCGTTACCGCAGGCCCGGCGCTGCCGGGAAAACTGGCGGACTGTTCCAGTGGTGATCCCGCCGTGGGCGAACTCTTTCTGGTGGAAGGGGATTCGGCGGGCGGCTCGGCCAAGCAGGCGCGGGACAGGGTATTTCAGGCGATCATGCCCCTGCGTGGCAAAATTCTCAATACCTGGGAAGTGGACAGCCAGGAAATTCTCGGCTCCCAGGAGGTTCACGATATCTCCGTCGCCCTTGGCGTCGACCCCGGCAATACCGACCTCTCCCAACTGCGCTACCACAAAATCTGCATTCTCGCCGATGCCGACTCCGACGGCCTGCATATTGCCACCCTGCTGTGCGCCCTCTTCGTGCGCCACTTTCGGCCATTGGTGAGCGCTGGTCATGTCTTCGTCGCCATGCCGCCCCTGTTCCGTATCGATGTTGGCAAAGAGGTGTTCTACGCCCTCGACGAGAGCGAGCGCCAGGGCATTCTCGACCGTATTCAGGCGGAAAAGAAAAAAGGCAAGGTCAATGTGCAACGCTTCAAAGGCCTGGGGGAAATGAACCCGCTGCAACTGCGGGAAACCACCATGGCGCCGGACACCCGCCGCCTGGTGCAACTCACCCTCGACGACGACCTCGCCCAGGGCGGCATCGACACCAATGAATTAATGGATATGCTGCTCGCCAAAAAACGCGCCGGTGACCGCAAGCACTGGCTGGAAGAAAAGGGCAATCTGGCGGATGTGGGGTAATTGTAATTCGGCAACTCAACGTTCTGGCCGGTGAGCCAGTTGTTGCGATGAATAGCAGAGAACCCTTAAATATTCCGGACAGGACAGATGCCCTGGTGGTGGCGCTGGATGACGCCATGAAAATCCATTGGGCATGGTCGCGGAAAATACTCCATTATCTGCTGCTCGATGAAAAGCCTGAAGAGGATGTGGTTGCTGAGGATGCTCATCGGCACTGCCGGTTTTCTGGCTGTCTTGCAGAACTCAATGACCAGCTGCGGGTGCTGAATGCAGTAAAACTAACAGAACTGTTGTCGGTTCATGAAAATTTACATGCCTTTGTGAGAGGTCTCTACCATAAAATAGTCAGCGGCGAAAAAGTCACAGCAACAGACTTGAATAATATTGATTGTGCCCATCAGCAGATTTTAGAGTTGCTGTCGGAATTTAAAACCCAGGCAGTGCTGGCTCATAACAGTATCGATGAATTGACCGGGCTGCCCACGCGAAAATTTCTTTGCAAAGATTTTTTGCAATTTCAGAAGCTCTGTTCACGGCATCAATCCTTGCACGCACTGATGATGGTAGACGTGGATCATTTTAAAAGAATCAACGATACCTACGGACATTTGGCCGGCGACCGGGTTCTTAAACAGTTGGCTGAAGTGATGGCGTCGGCACTGAGGGAGAGTGACAGAGTTTACAGATTCGGCGGTGAGGAATTTGTGGTTCAGTCAGAAACCAATGACCGGGAAGGCATTGCTGTCGCTGCGAACAGATTGCGCAGAGCTGTGGCAGGTTGCAATCTTGATCTCGAAAAGAACGGGCACGAATTTATTACCATTACCCTGGGTGTAACGCTCGCGCATCCAAGCGATACGCTTGATGCAGTGATAAGCAGGGCAGATCAAGCGCTCTACAAGGGCAAGGAACAGGGTCGTAATTGTGTGGTGTTTGGCGATTAATGCCATTGCAGCCCGTCACCACTGACAATAATTTAGGCTTTTGGCTTGCAGTAGATAGGCAGGCTGAAATTATTCGCTAATGGTTAATGTTGGCTACCAAGCGGCGGGATCAAGGCCGTAAAATTGTTGAAACTGCCGGTAGAGTTGCGGCAGTTTTTCCTTCATTTGTTGTGGCTTTTCAAAAAAACTTTCGGTACACACGGCAAAAAATTCGGCGGCGGAGACTGCGCCGTATTCATCGATGACCTGGTTTTCCCCGTGCGCCACTCTGTTTTTGAAAGCGTCGTATTCTCTGCTGAGAACCTCCGCCCATTGCTGGTAGCTCTCTCTGTCGCGCAGCACAGGCAAACCGTCCATGGCGACATTTTCTTCATCGAGCTTGTGGGCAAATTCGTGTAAAACCACATTGTGGCCGTCTTCCTCGCCGGACGCGCCGCGCATTACATCCGCCCAGGACAGCACCACAGGGCCTCGATGCCAGGACTCACCGGCGCGGGCGCTTTGGTGGTGAGTTTCCACCAGGCCGTCGTAGTGAATATCGGCGGCCATATAGGTATCCGGGTAAACCAGAATGGTCTGAAAGCCGGGAAAATAGTGTTTTTCCCGGTTCAAAATCAGCAGGCAGGCGTTGGCGGCAATAATCAAGCGCACCTCGTCGTTGATGACAAAACCGTCGCAACCGACAAAGGCTTTGTCATCGAGAAAATAGAAAATCAGCCCCTGGAGTTTTTTCTGTAGATGCCGGGGTAAACGATTGTAGAGGGGAACATGGTCGCGGAGAATCTGGATATGCTGCGGCGACAGTTGCGATGCCAGCAATTTTCGCCGTTTTATTTTTTGATTGTAGATATAGCCTGCCCAGGCGATAACGGCAACAGCAAGCAGGGCGAAAAGAATTTCTGTCGTCATTTGAGAGTCTTTTATTTTAATGCCATTGCAAAATGTGGTGGCGGATTTTACAGGCCGATAAATCGTGATTTGAACGATTCTTTCGGCATTATGCACTCTGCGCTCTTGCCAAACCACCTGTACCTGTTGCGCGCCACCAGGCGGTAAAAATAATCTCTGACAGCGGTGGGAATAATTTTAAAGATAACCAGCAAAGGCCAGAGTCCCGAGAGGTCTTTGGCAATTTCCAGGGCGGCATTGCTGGCGGTGAAAACGCGGTCATTTTTAATCAGAATAACGGTGGACATCTCGGGATCGTTAATCTGGTGTTGCTGCAATAAATTTTCGGCATAGGTGGTTTGTCGGGGTGAAAAGGCAAATTTTCCCTTGGGGTCGCGCGGGATAATGAAGTTTACCCAGGCGTTGCAGAAGTTGCAGACGCCGTCAAAAATAATCAACTGTTTATCGCTCATTGTAAATCTGACTGGCGGGCAAATGGGTGTTTTCTTGACAGAGAAACTGGAACATGGGTGATCTCGCCTTTTGATATTGGGGCTTTCAAATTAGGGCAAACCGCAAAACCTGCCCCCTGGGTTCTCAGCAGTTTGTTAGCGCTTGGACTCTGCGTCAACAGGGGACTGGAACCACTCGTAGAGTTTATCAAAGGGCGCATCAACTGTAGCGGAGCCGGAGGCGCAACGAAAAAGGGGGGAGCGCTGCTTGGCTTTGTTAGGGCATCGCTGTATATTTGTACGGCATTTCCGTACATAAAGGTGATTCTATGGACACGATCAGCGTAAACAAATTTAGAGACAACCTGAAAAGTCTTGTAGAACAAGTGGTTAGTCGGCACGAGCCGCTCAAGGTAACCCGGCGGGCGGGCGAGGCCTTTGTGGTTATGAGCGCCGATGACTGGGAGCGGGAGCAAGAAACCCTTCATGTGCTCCAAAGCAAAAACCTCATGCAGCAAATTGCCGATTCACTTGCTACTCATACCCGTGGACAGGGCTACCAACCGACCGCCGAGCAGATCAATGAGATCACTGGTATTTGAAGGTAATACCTGGGAAGCGCATGAGACTATGCGCGAAAAGGACAAACGGCTCCACAAAGCCTTATGTAAATTGCTCAAAGAAATGCTCCGATCTGATGATCCTTCAGCGGGGCTCGGGAAACCCGAGCCGCTCAAGCACAATCTTTCTGGCCTCTGGTCAAAACGGATTTCACAGAAAGACCGCTTGATATATCGCTTTGATGATAAATCCATTTATATCTTTGCTATTGGCGGACACTACGATCAGCCTTAACGCCAGCAACATGGCGACCCCTTGGGGTTGTTAGGGGCTTGGGCATGCAAGCCCCCTGACTCGCCGTTAAGGCGAAACAGCAAACTATCCGCAACCCGGATTTCGCAATAGTGAACATTCTCGGTGTTGTTTTTGAGTTTCGGTTTCGCCCTCCTGGGCGAGTGACTTATTTTTGCATGCCCAAAAATAAGTAACCAACAAAAAGGGCACCCCGCTCCGGCTCCCTGCGGGTTCCCTGCGATGCTCGCCAAATGGCGGCGCTGCGGAACTCGTCGCTACGCTCCTCAGACAGTCCTCGCTTAATCCGCCATTTAGCTGCGCTTCTCGGTGCCTTCGAAGGGGAATTCAAGACATGCGAGATTCGGAAAATATCGCTTTAAAAATTTAATACTTTTAAGGCCCAAAACTGGCTCTGAACTTCGTCCCCTTCGCATCGGCGAGCAACGGAGAAAAATAACGGATAAGAGCGAGGACTATTTTGATTTAAACGAATTAAGAATCAGGCCTTGTGCTCTGGCTTGGTGTACCGAAGAGCCAGAATTGGTTGGTCGTTGGCTTGGGCAAAAGACAAGACCTGATGTTAGCTCAATCTGGCAGCCCCTCGAACCCTGGCACTTCCCCTAACTCCCCGTCCCAAACAGCTTTGCTGGATAAAAAAATGTGCGCTGTTGGCGCCATAGATATTTCAGTGTCCAAGCACCCGGCGGGAACGCCGAGCAAGCCTGGGATCTGAGTATTTGGCAATGCTGAGCCACACAGCTTACAAAAGCTTTTGTTATGACGAGTCCCTGGAAGCGTAAAGGAAGTCACAGCACCTGCACCCGACCGCCAGACTAATTTAGCTGTCTGTGAAAATAGGTTTGCCGCATGAGCCGAACCCGTATCTTTTTGGCAATACTGACAATGACACAGGTAAAAACTATCGAAGTCGCCTTTTACCTCAAAGCTCACAGTGCCACACAGACAAGAACCGAAATGATCAGTCATCAGAATCCCTCCCATGGCCTCTGGATGAAATACACATAACGCCGCAATCACGCGCTTGTTCATCCGTGTCGTCGTCGCCATTACTTGAATCCATTCGAGACTATATGTTGGTTCGCCGTTATTGCCCAAAACAATAAAGTCATATTTGTAATGGATCAAGTTCTTTATTTGTTTTAACAAAAACGCCGTCCCGGTCTGGAATTGCGAACATCCATGATTGCTGATGTGCTGCAATATGCAGTTTTTGCTCTTGGCTGAGGGCATCCCGGCGACAATAAATTTCACGGCAGGGGTTTATTTTGAGTCGTCAAAAGAATAGCTGACCGCAACAACCAGGGCGTGGGCGTCGTAGTTTGGCGAGCGCCAGCCAAACCCGAGAGTGTTAAACATATCCTCGCCCCAGGCAAAGTCGCTGCTGGTTACCCGCTCGTAAACATAGCGGATCTTAAATTGAGTGCGCGGGTTATAGCGCCAGTCGGCATGGGCTTCCAGGCGCTGGGTGGTGGCGCCCCAGCCCGGCAGCCGATCCTCGCTGCCCGCAGGTTCGCCTGTATCTGCATCCTCAAGCCAGGTGCTGCGGTAACTGCTGTCGTTATCGCTGTAAGTGTAAGCAAGTCTTGTGGTGATGGTGGCGGAAATCTGCCAGTGGGCGTTAATGCCGAGGCTGGCAAAATCATCGTCAAACTCTTGCTGCCAGCGGGCGTTGGCATGGCTGGGCGCGGCGGTGGGATTGTATTCGAATCCCTCTTGAGGTTCCTGCAAATCCTGGTAGAGAGCGAAAATATTAACGGACAGATCTTTGCTCGCCTGCCAGGCCATTGTCAGACTCACCAGGTTGCTGTCGCGGCTGCGCAGGCCGTAGTAGTCATTGTTGAAATTGTCCTCGCGGCGCTCGTAGCTGGCCATCACCAGGAGGTTGTCGCTGACAGGAATATCGCCTTTTACACCGTATTTCCAGGTGCGCCCGGGAAGCAGGTATTCCGGCAGTGCCTGGGAGGGCGCGATCGGGGACAGGGCGGCAAGCCGCTGCGCGGAGAGTTTCACATCCCGATCGCTGGTTTCGATGTTGACAGACCAGTTGAGGCGGCTGATCACCGGCATGCGCAGCTCCGCCCAAAAACGCTGTTCATCGCTGTCGTCGGTAAATTGGCTGCGGCTGACAGTGGTTCGTTCGGTGTTGGTAAATTCCATCCCGCCTTTAAGGCGCAGGCTGGCGGGCAGGCGATAGCTGGCGCTGGCATTGAGATGTTTGCGAACGCTGTCGTAGAGGTGATTGTAGGAAGTCGGCGAAAGCTGTATCACCTGGGTGCGATTGTCGCGCTCACGAAACTCCCCTTTGATGTTATAGCTGAGTTTGGCAGTGGGGCGGGCGGCAAAGCCCAGCCTCAGGGTGGTGTCTACCCGGCGGGCATCAAGGGAATCCAATAGCGGCTGACCCGCCACCATGATCGGTTGTAAAAAATCCTCTGTTTGGCGGCCATCGCCGTGGGCGAGGTACCAGGATAGTTGGCTCAAAGGGGTTGTCTGGTAGTGACCGTCGACGCTGAAACGGCGAAATTCATTGTCCGGCGCCATATCCAGGGTGCGCAGCGGGGCGTTGAGGTTGATGGGGTTGGCGAAGGTCAATTCGCGCTGGTCATTGTAAAAACGGGACAGGTAGTAACGGCTGTTGAGCGCCCAGCCTTCGCCGACGTAGGCGATGCCGGTATCGACACTGTCGTGGCGGTAATCGATGGGCGCCAACAGGAGCGTGGCATCGCCAAAGCGCTCGCTGGCGCCGGTCAGCCTTGTGCCTTCCTTGCGCTCCGTGTTGGCGGTGGCGCTGAACTGCCAGCGTTGCACCTCTTTTGCCAAGGCTGCGGCAAACAACTCTCTTTTGACGCCGATCTCGACAGGATAGCGTTCGGCATTGCTGAGGCCTGTGTAATTGCCGGGCAGCTGCTGGGTTTCGCCCTGGCTGGCGTAGACGCTGGAAACATCCGCATGGGAGATAGATTCAAACTGGCGGTAGTCGAGACCGATGCGGTAGTTGCCCTGGCGCGCCAAATTGATGCTGGCGCCCAGTTGATCGACGCCGGAATAAAGGCGGAAATCACCGTGGCGAAAGCGGTCTTCAGTGTCCCGCCAGGACAGCTCCAGGGCGCCGAGCCCGACAATCTGCTCATCCTGAAGTTGTCTGGCGTACTGGCCGAAATAACCGTTGCCGTTATGAACGGCGCCGATGCCCAGTTCCACTGATCCCGACAGGTCAATACTGCCTGGAGCTGTGCTTTCCGCCATGGTGGGGAAAGCGAAAACCATTAGGGGCATGACGAAGGTTAGCAGTCCTGGCAACCTCATAGCTGTCTCCTAGCGCCTGAAGGTGGAGCTGGCGGGGTGGTTGCCACCGTGAACCTGGCTGTGGCAGTTGGTACAGGACTGGCCGACGATATTAATGTCCCTGTTGCCCAGGCGGCCGGAGTCGTAAAGCGTACCCGGGTGGCGGGAGGCAATATGGCATTGCTGGCATAAAAAGGGTTGCTTTGCCTTGAGCAGGCTGTCGTGGACGGAGGCGTGGGGCAGGTGGCAGTGGCTGCAGTCGTCCTGCACCGGCTCGTGCTCAAAGAGAAAAGGCCCGCGTTTTTCGGCGTGGCACTGGTAACAGGTATCGTTAAGGGTCGCCTGGGTAAAATTGCTCATGGCGCTGCCGCCGTGGGGAGCGTGGCAATCCGTACACTGGACATGGCCTTCTGCCAGGGGATGGCGGGAAAACTGCATCTGCCCGGCGCGCTCGCGCTGGTGGCAGCTGGTACATGCCTGGAATTGGCCGTCCCTGGTTTGAATCTGATCCTCTGCTGTGTGAATGCTGTGGCAGCTATGGCAGCCGATTTCCGCCTGGCTGTGGTCGCTGAAAGCCCAGTGATTCATGGCGCTGTTGTGGCAGCTCAGGCAACTGGCATCGCCGGCAGCCAGGTTGTCGCCCTCTTTGGCGAAGCTGTGCTCCGGTTTGACGCCGGGATTGCGGGCATGCTCGGCGCTGTTGCCGTGGCAGGAGGTGCAGCTTACCGTGCCCTGTTTGCCTTCGGGGTCGGCGCCCAGGCCGTGGGCGCGGTGGGCAATGCCGCCCTGGGCGTCCTTGGCGTGACAGAAGTGGCAGCTGGCGTCGTCGGCGAAGGCTGGCGTTGAAAACAGCGCTGAACAAGCCCAAAACAGCAGGGCAATCATAACCACCAGGGGAACCCCAACAGCGGGGTTTAGCGTCGGCATGGTCGTGGCTGTCAGGCGCTTTTTTTCGCGGGTTATCATGGGGTTCCTTGGGTTTATTCGGCCAGTGACCCTACCAGATAAGCATCGAGCATTTCCCAGGCCATAGGGCTGTGATCGCGGCCATAGCCTTTGGTGCGCATGCCTTCGGTTGCTTCTTTGCCGCACCATGCCAGCAATATGGCTGGTGGCACCGGGTGCTTGGGCACATAGGTGGTGATGTCGAACACCTGGCCTTCCACGGCGATCCAGCAGTCCTGTTCACTGTTGTGGCTAGCGAGTTCCTCAAGGGTGATCGGCGTCGCACCAGCCAGGCTGGTGGAATCTGTGCCGTCGGTGGCAAGCACCTGCACGGCCACCAGGGTGGCAATACTTGCCCAAAAGGCGATAAAAGCGGAATAACAGAGCTTTTTCATAGCAGGTCAAATTCCTCGCTGTGGAGTTTGTTGTGGGGAGCGCCAGCGTCCAGAGCTAAATCCTGCGCTAGTGTGATCAGCGGTTTGGGGCCGCAGATGTAAATTTGTCTCGCGATCATGTCAGGGCAGTGATAGCGGAGAAAATCCCCATTCAGGGGGCCGTGCTGATAATAATAGTGCAGGCTGAGGCTAAAGCCAGGAATAGCCTGCGCCAATCGCTCAAGTTCGTCGGCAAAGAGGGCGCGGGCTTCGTCCTGAACACAGTAAATCAGCTCAATATCGACCCTGACCCCGGCATTCGCCAGATGGCGGGCGCGCCCCAGAAAGGGGGTAATGCCAATGCCGCCGGCAATCCAGAGTTCCTTGTCACTGGTATGGCGAGGAAAGAACGCGCCGTAGGGACCGCAGACCCTGACCTTGGCGCCGGAGGTTATCTGCTGCACGGCGCGGCTGGCATCGCCGAGATCCTTGATGGCAATGCGCAAATCCCTTTCCCTTGGTGAAGACGACAATGTATAGGGGTGCTCCTCGCCATAGCCCGCCGCTAAATTGCGCTCAAAATGGCTGAGATAGACAAACTGGCCTGGGTCGTAGGTGAGCGCCCTGCCGGTTGGTGACAAACTGAGCTCCACCACGTTGTTGGCCGGATGGTGGACAGCGCTGACCACATAGTCGTATTGGCTGGTGCGGCGGTCAAAAACCAGGCTGTAGGCAAGGCTGGCAAGGGCGGCAACAATCAGGCTCAGCCAGATAATACTGTCCCAGGGTTCGGCAATGGTGCGCGCCAGCCACAGGGTGTGAGCAATGGCAAGCACAGCGGCGACGCCGGAAAGGGAGTGGATTTTCTTCCATTTTTGGTAATCCGGTTGGCCGAAAAAGGCAAAGCTGGGCGCCAGAAAAATCATCATCAGTATCAGGCTGATCCAGCCCATCCAGATGGCCATTTCGCCTTTGGCCGGTAGTAGTACGGCAACGGCGCTGTTGAGGGACAGCTCGACATTGGCCAGCGCCAGCAACAGGGGGTGGGCGAGCAGGAGCAGAAAAGACCAGGCGCCCAACAGGTGATGGGTTCGCCACAGGCTGGTGAGGCCGCCAAACCAGCGGTCGAAACCGATAATGCGCACACAGCTGATGGCCGCCACTAAAAAAAGTCCGAGTCCAGCGATGCCCGCCAGCCTGCCGAGGGCATTGAGTGTGGTGGAAACGCTGGCGAAGGCGCCGGGGGGTAAAAACCACAGGGCAACGACAGTAGGCGTCAATGCCAGAAACCATAAAAGGAGATGTGCCCTGTACGTTGTCATTGTTCTCCGACCCTTAAGCTGTCGCTGTGCTTTCCTTTATGCGCGATACCGCCCGCTCTGCAGCGTCGATAAACGGGCATAAAACCAGGTCTGCGCCCTTTTGTTTGAGGTTTTCGACATCGCCGAGGTGATGGCTGGATACGGCAATCTTGCCGGTGAACTGTTGCTGTTTTAAGCCGTCGATAAGCACCATGCGAGGATCTTCATGGGTGATGCCGACATCGTGCTCGGGCAGGGCGCTGATCACCCACTTGACGTTTTTCAGCGGCAGCGAGGCGATAAACTCGTGATCGCTGGCGTCGCCATAGGCCGCATCCCGCCCCTGGGCATGCCAGCGGCGGATTTCCTCGGGATTAAAATCGATGGCGAGAATACGAAAATTTTCCCGTGTCAGATACTGGGCAATGGCCTTGCCGTAGCGTCCCAGGCCGAAGAGGATGACATCGTGAGCCTGGGCAGTGACGCCTTTCTCCTCCATGTCCTGTTCCCGGTGGGGCACTTCCCGCTCAAATATCCCCAGGACAGGTTCCAGCCACTGATAGAGCCGATGGGAATAGGTGATCATGTAAACGGACATGGCGATGGTGATCAGCCCCACCAGGGTCACCAACCCCAGAGCCTCGGCGTTGACATGGCCGAGGGTCATGCCCATGGCCATGAAGATCAGAGAAAATTCGCTGATTTGCGCCACGGTCAGCCCGGCGAGAAAGCCGGTGCGCTTGCGGTAACCCATGATGCCCATAATCACCATGACGATAAGGGGGTTGCCCACCAGCACGAAAATGGAAAAAATCAGGGCGGGGACAATCTGCTCACCGAGGAGGCTGAGGTCGAGCTGGGTTCCCAGGGCGATAAAGAAAAACAGCAACAGGAAATCCCGCAGCGGCGCCATGCGCGCCACTATGGCCTCCCGGAAAGGAGTGGACGCCAGGGAAACGCCGGCGAGAAGCCCGCCCAGCTCCTTGCTGAAACCCAGATAATGACCGATGGCGGCGAGCAGCACCGCCCAGGCCACGGCAAAGGTGACCAGCAGTTCAGAGGAGTGGGCGATACGGCGCACCAGAGGGGTGGCGACAAAATAGATAAAAAAGGCCACGAAGGCCACCATGCCGAGGCCGTTGACAATGACGGTGGCGATGCGCGCAAAGGCATCGGTGTCGCCGCCAGAGGAGCCGCCGATGCCAAAGGACGATAGCGCCATCATTGCCAAGACCACTACCAAGTCCTGAACAATCAGAAAGCCGATGGCGATGCGGCCGTGAAGGGAGTCGGTTTCCCGTTTGTCCGAAAGCAGTTTGACAATAATTATCGTGCTCGAAAATGTCAGCGCCACGGCGATGTAGAGGGAGCCGACCACGCCGAACCCTAGGGATATGCCAATTAAAAATCCGAAGAGGGAGGTAAAAGCCACCTGGCCAATGCCAGTGGCGAGGGCGACGGCGCCCAGGGTGCGAATCAGTTTGAGATCCAATTTCAGGCCGACGAGGAACAACAACACAGCGATGCCCAGCTCCGCCATGAGTTCGATATTTTCCATGGACTGGACAATATCGAGCGCCGAAGGCCCGGCGAGAATACCCACGGCGATAAAGCTCACCACCATGGGTTGGCGCAACAGCAGGCCGACAAAGCCGACCGCGCCAGCCAGCGCCAACAGTGCCGCCAGTTCGTAAAAAGGGGATGAACTGAGAATACTCACATCAATCATGGCGATTTCCGGGTGTTCAACAAGCGCAGGCGCAGCTGTTTTTCAAGCTCAATAATCACAAATAAAGCAATACCAACAGCGACAATCAGCAAGCCGTCGTTAAATGCCACGGGTTCAGTGACAAAAACGTTTTGAAGAAAGGGAACATAGGTCATGGCGAATTGAGCCAGAGTAACAATAATCACCGTTAGCCAAACTGTGGCGGTGCCGCGCGCTGCCTTCCATGTCAGCGATGTACCGTAAATATTGCGCACAAAAAACAGGAAAAAAATCTCCATCACCACCAGGGTGTTGACCACCAGGGTTCGCGCCAGTTCCAGGGAATACCCCTGGGCAATGGCGTAGTTGTAAATGCCAAAAACACCGCCGACAAAGAGCACCGCTGTCAGCAAAATTTGCCACGCCAGAATAGCGGAGAGAATAGGTTCGTTGCGCGGCCGCGGCGGGCGACGCATGGTGTTTTCTTCTGTGGGTTCAAACGCCAGGGCGATGCCGAGGGTAATCGCTGTGATCAGGTTGACCCACAGAATCTGAATGGGGGTTATCGGCAGGGTCATGCCCATGAGCAGGGCGATGATAATGGTCATGGCTTCGCCGGCGTTGGTGGGCAGCGTCCAGGTGATGACTTTTTTCAGGTTGTCATAAACCGTGCGCCCTTCACGGATTGCCGCCGCGATGGAGGCGAAATTGTCATCCGCCAGCACCAGTTCGGAAGCCTCCTTGGCCGCTTCGCTGCCCTTTTTGCCCATAGCGATACCGGCGTCGGCGCGTTTGAGGGCGGGGGCGTCGTTGACCCCGTCGCCGGTCATGGCAACCACAAGGTTGTGTGCCTGTAGCGCCGTGACCAGGCGCAATTTATGCTCCGGGCTGGTGCGGGCAAAAATATCGCAATCCAGCACCTGATCGCGCAAGGCGTCGTCGTCCAGGGTGTCGAGCTCGGCGCCGGTGAGCACCCTGCCGGGGTTGGCAAGGCCGATCTGGCGGCCAATGGCCGCTGCAGTGCCGCTGTGGTCGCCGGTGATCATTTTGACGCGAATACCGGCGCGCTGGCATTCGGCTACAGCTTCAATGGCCTCAGGGCGGGGAGGGTCGATCATTCCCGTCATGGCGATAAGGGTCAGCCCTTTTGCCACATTGGTGTGCTCCAGCATCGTATGTTGAGGGCTTAGGGGTTTGGCGGCAAAAGCCAATACCCGCTGACCCTGGGAGGCGATCATTTCCGCCTGTCGCTGCCAGTAATCCATATCCAGTGGTTCGGTGACTTCCTCGCCACAGCGTTGATTTCCACACATGGTAAGAATTTGCTCAGGTGCTCCCTTGACGAAAATAAAGGCGTGGTTGTCGTGGTCGTGATGGAGGGTGGCCATGAAGCGATGTCGGGCATCAAAGGGAATGGCGTCCGTTCGCGGCCAGTGGTTGCGAGTCGCACTGGCGTCGGCGTCGATCTTGCCGGCAAAACTGAGCAGGGCACCTTCCATGGGATCCCCTTCCACCGTCCACTGGCTGTGGTGATGGTGGAGATCGGCATCGTTGCAGAGCACGCAGGCGCGCGCCAGCTCATCGAGAATCGCGTGTTCGCCGGGATTCACCTCTGTGTCGTTAAGGTGCACGGCGCCCTTGGGCTCATAGCCGACGCCATCCAGGGTAAAACAGCGATCGTGGGTCAGCACCGAGGCAACCATCATCTCGTTGCGGGTCAGGGTGCCGGTTTTGTCGGTGCAGATAACAGAAACCGACCCCAGGGTTTCGATGGCGGGAAGACGCCGGACAATGGCATTGCGGCGCGCCATAGCCTGGACACCAATGGCGAGGGTAATGGTGAGTACGGCGGGAAGCCCTTCGGGAATGGCGGCCACAGACAAGCCGACAACAGCCATAAACAGCAGGTCGAAATCCATGGCGGCGACAAAATAGCCAAAGGCCAGCAACAGCAGGGCGGCGACGAGAATCAATGTGGTCAGCCATTTGGCAAAAACCGCCATTTGCTCCACCAACGGTGTGGTGAGCACATCGACCTCTGCAAGCAGACCGCTAATGCGGCCAATTTCAGTGGCGGCGCCAGTGGAAACCACTACGCCCTTGCCCTGGCCGGTGGTGACCAGGGTGCCGGAATAGGCCATGCAGGTTCTGTCTCCTATGGCGGCCTCCTCGCTGACGGGCTGAGAATCCTTTTCCACGGGCACAGATTCGCCGGTCAGTATGGCCTCCTGTACGGACAGGCCGTGAGCCTGAAGCAGGCGCAAGTCTGCCGGCACTTTGTCACCCGCTTCAAGCAAGACAATGTCGCCGGGAACCAGGTTGTCGCCTTCGACGCTGCGACGATTGCCATCCCGGACAACAGAAGCTTTTGGAGCCAACATCTGGCGAATGGCGTCGATAGCTTTTTCCGCCTTGCCTTCCTGAACAAAGCCGATGATGCCGTTGGCGACCACCACGGCAACAATGACAAGGGTATCGACAAGATGGCCGAGGAGTGCGGTGATGGTGGCGGCAACCAGCAACACATAGATGAGAATATTGTGGAAATGAAGCAGAAAGCGCACCACGGCACTGCGGCGTGGCGGTTCCGGCAGGCGGTTGAATCCGCTCGCTGCCAGGCGGGTTTCCGCTTCCGCCTGGGTCAATCCGTAGTCTGTGGTGGCAAGGGCGTCGAGGACAGCATCAGCAGCTTGATTGTGGTAACTGGCGCCCTCGGCCTGTCCGCGATTTTTCTGCGCCATGGTCAATAGGCGGTTATTGGCGAGACAAAACCATTGGGTTTGGTCGCCAGCAGGGAGCATTTAAGCTCCTGAATCAGGTTCTCAGCGGTGTTGCCCATGATAAATCCGGGAATACCCGTTCTCGCCACTGTGCCCATCACCAAAATATCGATTTTTTGTTTGCTGACAAATTCCGGAATAATCGTTTCTGGCCTGCCGCGGAGATGGTGAGTTTGGGTTTTAACGTTGAGTCCGGCCTTGTCGATTAAGGTGTCGAGCGCCTGGCGATGGTTTTGGCGAATGCCGACCACTGCTTCAAAGACCTTGTCTTCCGGGATGCTGCCAAAGGGATTGTTGCGTAGAAAGCCTTCGTACTCACAGTCCCAGCAGGACACGATATCCAGTTCTCCGCTGCAGGTTGACGACAGCGAACCCGCCAGCGCCAGCAGGCTCAGGGCAAGATCATTTGCAGTTTGTTCATGACCCTCCGGGTCAATGGCAACCGCGACGCGGATATGATCCCGGGAGCGGGCGATGGGTCTGGCAAGCCACAGGGGGCAGGGGCACTTGCGCAGCAGTTCCATATCGAGCGCCTTGAAACCCTTGCCGCCATTGACGGCTTCAGCACTTTTGATGACCAGGTCGTGCTGATCGCGCAGCACCTGACGGATAATCTGTACTTCAGGAATGGTGGTGCCTTCGATGGTGACAGATACCTGAATATTCAGCTCGCCACGGTTAAGGGTTGCATAGCTGCTGCGAGCGGTTTGCTGAATACCCTCTTCGAGATGGGTTTCCCACTGTCCCAGGTACTCCTTGAGTTCTTCGGGCAGCTGCGGGTAAATGATCATTATTTTCAGGGCTGCTTTGTTGTTGCTGGCGAGACTAAGCGCCTGCTTCAGACTTTCCGTTTCGTCCTCGATGCCTTTGCTGACGAAAAGAATATTTCGAAAACGGTTCATGGTGCCTCCATGTTCAATGCACTGATATTGTACTTAAAGCAGAATGTTAGCCCTCGCTGAGTGAAAGCTAACCCTTTCCAGATCAAGAGAACCTGATTTAGCGTATCGAGGCTAATACAAACATAACAGCAGATAAACGACAAGCAATACCACCACCCAGGTGACCATACTGCCCGTGGGCCAGGTGCGGGCGAGCATGCCGTCAGGGCCGTGATGTTTGCCGACATAAGCGCCGAGGAAATTCAACCCGCGACTGGCGTAGTGGCGCACCAGGCGATCCAATTGCCAGAGGCCAGCAAAGGTTTTGCCCGCCAGGCTCGAACCCAGACGACGGTAGAGCCAATCGCTGTCGAGGTTGGTGGAAGGCAATTCTGGCGGGTACATGCCGCGCAGATTGAGCCAGACAAACGCCAGGGCAGAGAAAAACAGCAACTGGGTTTGCGCCAGCACATGGGTGGCGTCGTAGGGATTGTAGCCGGTGTCGTAGGGCAGCAGCTGGTAGAGCACCTGCGGGAACACACCGATGGTAATACAGAGCGCAGCGGCAATGGTCATCGCCACCAGCATATTGAGGGGCGGCTCTTTGGCGCGAATGCCCGAATCGTGGCCAAAAAAGGCAAAGTAGGGAATCTTGATGCCGGCATGGTGGAAAACCCCGGCGGAGGCAAACAACAGCATCAGCCAGATCCAGTTGTAGTCGTTATTGAGGGCGGCGCTCATCACCATGGATTTGCTGACAAAACCGCTGAACAGCGGGAAGGCGGAAATGGAGGCAGCACCGATAATACAGAGAATCGTGGTTTTGGGCATGGTTTTGTACAGCCCGCCCAGTTCCGAACCGTTAATGCGCCCGGTGACATGGAGCACCGCGCCCATGGACATAAACAGCAAACCTTTGAAGATCACATCATTAAAGGCATGGGCGACAGCACCGTTGATGGCCAGGGCTGTGCCTATGCCTATGCCCACCACCATAAATCCCAGCTGGTTGATGAGGCTGTAGGCGAGAACCCGGCGCAGGTCGTTTTCGATAACGGCGAAGAAAATCGGAAAGCAGGTCATGGCCGCACCGATGTAAACCAGCAGTTCGGTGCCCGGATAGCCCCGCGCCAGGGCGTAAATCGCCACCTTGGTGGTAAAGGCGCTGAGAAAGACGGTGCCGGTGGGGGTGGACTCCGGGTAGGCGTCGGTGAGCCAATTGTGGAGAAAGGGAAACCCGCACTTGATGCCAAAAGCGATAAAAATCAGCCAGCCGTGAATGCCTTCAAGTCCAATCTGGTCAAAGGCGAGGGAGTTGCCGCCGTAGCTGTAGGCAATAATCCCCGCCAACAACAGCAGGCCGGACAAAACCTGAATCAGCAGATAGCGCACACCGGCATGGTACGAGCGCGATGTCCGTCGCGCCCACACCAGAAATACCGAGGTGAGGGCGAGCAGTTCCCAAAACAGGAAAAGACTGAGCAAATCCCCCGCAAAAACAGCGCCCAGGGCGCTGCCGGCGTAAAGCAGGCTGGCGGTTTGCTGGAGTCTGTCCTTGACGTGGAGGGAGTAAATAATGGCGATGAGGGCGGCAATATGAAACAGATAGCCAAACAGCAGCGCCAGTCTGTCGGCGCGGAACAGGCTCAACTCAAAATCGAGGAAGCTCAGCAACCAATAGTTGCCTTCCGGAGTCAGCCAGAGATTGATGCCCCCCAGTACGGGCGCCGCCAGCATCACCGCCGCTCTGATCCAGCCGCGGCTGAAGGCGGCCAGTAAAGCGGCTATGTAAAAAATGACAAAAGGCGGTAAATCAATGGCGGCCATGATTGTCTCCATGATGACTGCCTCCATTCTGCTGGCGTTTATCGTCTTCAGCCGCTTGCTCGAAGCGATCGTAATAGTGCTCGTCCCTCATCAGGATTTTGCGCAGCCACTTGGCCACCAGTACCAGGACGACACAGCCGACGAAACCGTAAAGAGGGTAAAACCCCCAGAGATTCTCCCAGGGGTGATAAATATGGCGGTTGATCACCACATCTAAAACCAGCAGCAGTCCACAGCAGGTGTAGAGCCCGTAAAGGATTTTTTTGACGTTTTCGGGTTTGTCGAGGAAATAGCTTTTTTCGGTATTCACGGCATCAGCCTCCAACCATTGCGGCCAGTTCATACAGCGGTTGAGGAAAAACAAACAACAGCACACACATCAGGCAGGTAATGACGATGGCGATCAGCGAAGGCAGGGGCGCTTCCTTTATGGCCATAGGCGCAGAGGATACATCGGCGCTGCCAGCGCTGGCGGGGAAAAACCCTCGCAAGGGAATCGGCAACAGGTAGGCGATATTGAGCAGCGAGCTGATCATCAACACAGCCATCAACAGCCATTGTTGCGCTTCCAGGGTGCCGAGCATCAAATACCATTTACTCCAGGTGCCGCCAGTGGGAGGCAGGCCGATAATGCTCAGGGAAGCGATAAAAAAGGCCGCCATGGTTATCGGCATTTGCCGCCCCAATCCGCCCATCTGGCTGATTTCTGTTTTGTGGCTGGCCACGAGAATGGCGCCTGCGCAAAAAAACAGGGTGATCTTGGCAAATGCGTGCATGGCGATATGCATGGCGCTTGCGGTTACGCCCGCGCTGGTGGCGAGCAGTACGCCGAGGCTGATATAGCCGAGCTGGCTGACGGTGGAGTAGGCCAGCCGCGCTTTGAGATTGTCCTGCTGCATGGCCACCAGAGAGGCGGCGAGGATGGTAAACGCAACCACATAGAGTAAAAATTCGGTGGCAGCGATACTGTTGAGGCTGTCGAGACCAAAAATAAACACACAGACTTTGATGAGGGTGAATACCCCGGCCTTGACCACAGCCACGGCATGGAGCAGGGCGCTAACGGGGGTGGGAGCAACCATGGCGGCGGGCAGCCAGCGGTGAAAAGGCATAACCGCGGCCTTGCCTATACCGAAAACAAAAAGCACCAGCAATGCTGACAACAGCATTGGCGAGACAGTACCGGGGAAAATACCGCCGGATGTGAAGCTGAGGGTGCCAGCCACCGCCCAGGTGCCAATGAGGGCGGGCAGGAAAAGTACCACCGAGGTGCCCAGGAGGATATTCAGGTAGGTGCGCCCCCCCCGCCGCCCCTTGTCGGTGCCTGCGTGGGTCACCAGGGGGTAAGTGGAAAGGGTGAGAACTTCGTAAAAAATAAACAGGGTAAACAGGTTTTCAGCAAAAGCGATCGCCATAACCGCTGCGATGGCGATGGCGAAAAAACTGTAAAACCGGGTTTGGTTTTTCTCGCCGTGGCCGCGCATGTAGCCGATGGCATAGAGGGTGGTGACAAACCAGAGGAAACTGGCAATCAGGGCAAATAACAGCCCCAGGGCATCGGCTTTAAAGCGGATATTCAGTCCTGGCAGCAGTTCTATCCAGGTGGCGCTGGCAACGTCCCCTGACATGAAGCCCTGATAAAGGTGCCACACCAGGGCAAAAAGAAGTGCGCTGGCCACCAGGGATACGGCTTCGCGAATATTGGGCTTCTGGCCGGTGGCGAGGATGCCGACAACGGCGACCAGGGGCAGGACGATGATCGCCTGCATGACCAGATTCAAATTCATAGCAGTAAAAACGGGAAGGTTCATTGACCACCTGCCATCAGATAGCTGGCAATCTGAGCGCTGATATCCACGGTGAGTCTGGTATCAATGCCGAAGTAGATATTGGCGGCAATCAATATCCAGGCGGGAATCAGCAGGCTAAGGGGCGCCTCGCGGCGCAGGAGCCCTACTTCTGTGTTGTTGGCGTTCGCTTCAGGGTCGCGAAAATAAGCGGCCTCGATAATGCCCCACACATAGTAGAGAGCCAATATCGAGCCGATCACCACCAGCAGCCCCACAAACCAGAGGTCGGCGTTAAAGGCCGCCAAAATCAAATGCCATTTGCTGACAAACCCCACGGTGAGAGGTACGCCCACAAGGCTGAGTCCGCCAACCACGATGGCGGCCATGGTCATCGGCATGGTTTTGCCGAGGCCGCGAAACGCACGAATATCGACACTGCCAATGCGATAAACAACGGCGGCCAGGGCGAGGAAAAGCGCACCTTTCATGAGGGCGTGATTAAACAGATGCAGCAATGTCGCCTGGAGACCCAGGGTGGTGCCTATGCCCATGCCGATAATCATGTAACCGATCTGCGCGACACTGGAGTAGGCAAAAAGTCGCTTGATATTGGGCTGTTGAATGGCAACCAGGGAAGCGACAAAAACCCCCACCAAACCGAGAACGAGAAAAATGCTTTGCAGTGGCAGCACGGACGTAATGAACGCTGTGCCAAACACCGAATAATCGAGGCGAATCAACAGATAGACGGCAACCTTGGTGGCGGTGGCCGCCAGAAATGCGGTGACGATGGAAGGCGCGTAGGCGTAGGCATTGGGCAACCACAGGTGCAGCGGAAACAGCGCCAACTTAAGGCAGATGCCAACAACGATAAAGGCAAAGGCGGTATAGAGGGTTTTTGATGCCCCCAGAGCGGGAATACGAGCAGCCAGATCCGCCATATTCAGAGTGCCGGTGAGGCTGTAAAGAAAACCGATGCCAATAAGGAAAAATGTCGCGCCGATGGTGCCCACCACCAGATACTGATAGGCCGCCCACAGCGCCCGGCGATCCCGGCCATAGGCAATCAGGGCGTAACTGGCCAGGGATGAAATCTCAAGAAAGACAAAGACATTGAAAATATCGCCGGTGGCGACAATGCCCAGCAATCCGGCGAGGCACAACAGATAGAGCACATAGAGCAATGCCTGCCGGTCGCCCGGCACTTCAACGCTGATGCTGGTATGGGCGGCGAACAGTACCAGCATGCCGATGGTGCTGACAATCAACAGGACATAGGCGGAAAGCAGGTCGATGCGATACTGGATACCCCAGGGCGCTTCCCAGCCACCAAGATCATAGGTAATGGTTCCCGTTTGCTGAACCTGATAGAGCAGTACCGCGCTGATGATAAAGGTGGCAACAGCGGCGACACAGGCAAACAGCCAGGCGAGCCTGGCCTTGTTGAGCAGCAGGCCGATGGGGGCGGCGAGGAGCGGGACGATCACCTGCAAAATGGCCAAGTGGTTTAGCACTGGAGGTCTCTCTCCTGTAATTCCTGTTCTTCCACGGTGCCGTAGGCGGCTTTTATTCTCACCACCAGCGACAGCGCCAGCGCCATGGTGGCAATGCCGACCACGATGGCGGTGAGAATCAGCACATGGGTGAGGGGGTTTGAATACAGGGTTGCTTCGGGGATAAAAATCGGCGCCGTGCCGCCGTCGACTTTGCCGACGCTGATATAAAAGATAAAAACCGAGGTTTGGAAAATGTTGAGTCCGATCAGCTTTTTGATCAGGTTGCCCTGGACGATGACAATATAAAAACCGATCATCATCAGCACAATCACCATCCAGTAATTATATAAATCCATCAACATTGGTTGTCCTCGCGGTGATTTTCCGTTTTTCCGGCAAAGGCGAAGAACATCAAAATCATGGTTGAGGCCACGGTGATGCCCACCCCCAGTTCGATAAAGAGAATTCCCATATGCTGGCCGGTAATCGGGTTTTCAAAAAGAACGTTGTAATCGAGAAAGTTGCCGCCGGAGATCATGCTGACCACACCGACACAGCCGTATACCAGCACCCCCAGTGCCGCCAGCATGCGCAGAACATCCGGATTTATTACCCTGGTGGCGGTGCGCAGACCGAAAAGCATGGTGTAGAGAATGATGCCTGCAGCAAAAATCACCCCGGCCTGAAAGCCGCCGCCGGGGCCGTATTCGCCGTGAAACTGCACATAAAGAGCAAAGAGTAGAATCAGGGGAATCAGCATTTTGCTGACAATACGCAAAATCTCATGATTGCGCATATTGGCCTCAGGGGCATCACTCTCTGCGCTGCCCCTGTTTAAGGGAATTGCCAGCATTGCCAAAACCCCGATGGCGGCCGTAAAAATCACCACCACTTCGCCGAGGGTGTCGTAACCCCTATAGCTGGCCAGCACCGAGGTCACCATGTTGGGAATGCCGATTTCCGTCGGTGAGTCCTGAATATAGCGAACCGCCACATGCTGTTGGGCGGGATCCTCAGGGGCGCCGAACGGCGGCATATCCAGGGTGCCCAGCAAAAGCATAATGCCCGTCAGGGTCACCAGGGCCAGGGAAATCAACGGGCGTCTGTGGGGTGTTTTTTCGTAACGTCCGACAACGCTGATCACTGCCAGCATCAGCAATGGAAAGATACCGGCACCGACGGCGGCCTCGGTAAATGCGACGTCAACCGCATCCAGGGAGACAAAAAAACTGGCGGACAGCAAGCCGTAAATACCGGTGAGCATCACGGTGGCAAAAAGATCCCGAACCCGAACGATGGCGATGGCGACGGCCACCAACAAAAGCAGCAGACTGATATCAAATAAGGTTGCCATGCAGCGCTTCTCCAGGGTTACCGTTTGAGTTCTTCTTCGCTAACAGGGTTGAGTTTGCCGTGGAGTGCTGATTTGGCGAGGGCGTGGCTGGCGGTCGGGCTGGTAATGAGCACAAAAAGCAAAATCAAAAAAAGCTTGAACAGGGCCAGGCTCCAACCGGCAAGGATCATCAGCGCCAGCAGGATGAGGCTGGCGGCGAGGGTTTCGGTAACCCCGGCGGCGTGCATGCGCGTGAAAAAGTCAGGAAACCTGAGCACCCCGACACCGCCAAAAATAATCAACAGAGTGCCGAATAATAGGCAGGCAGAACTCAGGATAGTGGTTAGCAGTTCCATGGTTTGGCTCTAGTTCTCGCTATGGTTGCCGTTGGTGTATTCAAAATAGCGCAGTACACCGACGACGCTGATAAAGTTGATCAGCGCATAAACCAGGGCGATATCGAGAAAATCGGGACGACCAAAAAGAAAACCGACCACGGCAATCAAAAGCACGGTTTTGGTGCCAAAAAGATTGACGGCAAGAATGCGGTCGTAAATGGTCGGCCCCAACCAGGCTCTGGTTATGGCCATAATCATTACAACAAGTAGGGCTATAGCCGTTGCCGATAACATCTATGTCTCCAGCTTGTTAACCCTGCGCGCCATTTCACCGCTTTTGAGAGCGTCCATTCCCGCAGCCGTCAACGCATGCACCATGACGTGACCCTGTCCGAGATCCATTGCCACGGTTCCCGGTGTGAGGGTAATGGAGTTGGCGTAAATCACCTTGCCAATGCCGGTGCGCTGGGTAACCGGCAATGTCGCCACACAGGGGCTGATGGCGCTGTTGCCGCGGCAGATGCAAACAACCACGTCCAGATTGCTGCGCACAAGCTGCACGCCGAGCCAGGCGTAATAGGCTGGCAGTCGACGCAGAAGATGGGCAGGTTGGGATTCATGGTCGATGATGTCCATGCGCCGGCATAGCCAAACCACAGCAATGACGGATAGCAGCCCCAGGGTCAGGCTCAAGGGGGTATAAAGGCCGGAGTTGCCCAGCCACAGTGCGATCAGAATACCAAAGAGAATAAAAGCGTGCTTCATTGTAGCTCCACAGGAACTGGTGTTATCCAAAAGCGCAACAAATTAACCTGAGTTCAGTTGCTGCATGGATAGTGCTGACTGAGAACCGTTTCAACGATACTTTCTGCATAGGCGTGACTGTCCGAAGCTAGAGGTGTCTGGTTGATCAGGTTGACGATATCGCCAACCGATAAATCTTCCGAAAGACAATAGCGCTCCCCGCGGTAGTGATTTTTGTTTTCCAGCAGATTGCGCGCGCGGGTTTTAAGTGCCTTGTCCTGCAGGGACATTTTGCCATCTGTGGCAGTGTAAATTTCCGTGGCGGCGAGAAAGCCATGGATATAGGACTCGCACAGAACTCTGTTGATATCCCTGTCTGCTGCTGGCGAGGATTTGTCGGTTCGGGCTGTTATCTGTGCTGAGGACAGGCAGGCGGACAAAAACTGGTTTGCAGTGAGTTTTTCCACTGCCTGGCAGTTAAGGGCGAAAAATCCTGCCGACACAAAAACCATTATGTGACTGGCTAGCGCTTTCTGCATGACGGTAAACCAAAGTTATTTATTAGAGAGCCAATACATACTTTGGCACTAATTGGCGAGGAAAGTATTGTCAAAAATGTAAATAAGTGTGTCGATCGCAGGTTTGAGTGCCTTTGCAGCATTTCTCATGTATGTTTATAGCCAGGCTCTCGAAATCAGATAATCAGCCATTTATGAGTGCACCCAAATCGTCGACACCTTCGCCTGCAAGCCCGACTGTCGCGCCGCGTATTCTGATTGTTGATGACAATGCGGATATTCGCGAACTCGTATCCCAGCTGCTGGAAGCCGAGGGCTACATTGCCGCTACGGCCATTGACGGTGAGGATATGCTGAAGCAACTCGGGCGAGACAAGCCAGACATTATTCTCCTCGATGTGATGTTGCCCGGGCGGGATGGCTTCGACCTCTGTCGTCAGCTCTGCGCTGACTCGGAAATGCCGCCCATCATCATGCTGACGGCAAAAGATGAGGAGATCGATCGCGTTGTCGGCCTTGAGCTGGGTGCGGACGACTATATCGTCAAACCCTTTGGCCGCCGCGAACTGATCGCCAGGATCAAGGCGGTGCTGCGCCGGGTTAAGGCCAGTCCGCAGCGCTCGGCTCCGGGAATCTACCGCTTCGCGGGAATGACTTTCAAACCAGCACAAATGGAGCTTTGCGATGCCGATGCAACGACGATTCCCCTGTCCAGCAGCGAGACAGAGTTGTTGCTGGTGTTCGTCCAGAATCCGCGCATTCCCCTGTCCAGGGACAGGCTGTTGGATTTAACCAAGGGGCGCAACAGTACGCCCTACGACCGCAGTATCGATACCCATGTCAGCCGTTTGCGGCGCAAGCTGGGGGATAACGGCAAGCACCCGGAAATTATCAAGACGGCCTGGGGGACGGGTTATCTGTTTAGCTGCGAGGTGGACATAGGGTGAACCGCGCTTTGGCGACACATTGGCTGCCGAAGACGCTGAAGCTGCGCGCGATTTTGATTCTCTGTGCGGCTTTTGTTCTCGCCCAAACCCTGAGTCTGATCATTTTTGAGAGAAATCGCGATGAAGTGGTGCTGTTCACAGAGGCGGCCGACCTCTCTGACCGAATTATCGGTATTGTCAATCTGGCCTACAGTTTTCCAGAGCAGGATCGCCAGCTGATTCTGGCGGCGGCAGAGACCCAGTTTCTGGCGATGTTCCCCGACATCGTTCCCGTTGAGGAAGCCGCCTGTCAGGAAAACAGTTTTTCAGCGCAGATGTCCGAGCGCCTTCAGGAGGCGTTTGCGGCTCTCGATGGGGTCGACGCTCAGGTCTGTGTGCGCAGCCTGAGCCTGAAGCCATTGGTCGGCCGCAAAAGTGAATTGCAGGGCTTTGATGTCATGATTGCGGTCAATTTTCCCGATCGCAGCCAAACGGTTTTTCACGCCATCTTGCCGGAGGCCAAATCCCTGTTGCAGGATTGGGTGTTCGTCTACCTCCTGTTGGTGGGCGGGATCGCCCTGCTGCTGGCCTGGTATCTGATAAAAAAAGCCGTGGCGCCCATCGAACAGCTGGCTCATGCCGCCGATGAAATCGGCATCAATATCGACAGCCCCCCTCTCGATGAAGGTGGCCCGCTGGAGGTGTCGCGGGCGGCAAAAGCCTTCAATCTCATGCAGGCGCGGTTGGCGAGATTGTTGCACAGTCAAACCGAGATGCTGGCGGCCATTTCCCACGACCTGCGCTCCGCAGTGACGCGACTGCAATTGCGAGCAGAGCTGCTGCGCAACGAACACGAGCGCGAAGGCATGTTGCAGGTGGTTGCCGACATGCGCAGGATGACCCAGTCGGTGCTGGATTTTGTTCGCGGGCACAACCCCGACGAACCCTTGCGCAAGGTGAATATAACCGCGCTGGTCGAAAGCCTTTGCGAGGATCTTCGCGAAGAGGGCGTTGCGGTAACCTGCGCGGAGGATGCCCCTGCTGTGAACCTGTTCTGCCGTATTACGGATGTGCGCAGGAGCTTGCAAAATATCATTGATAATGCCGTTAAGTACGGCGGCTCTGCCGATGTCAGCGTGATCAGAGACGATGGCTATGGGGTGGTCACTGTGGTTGATTATGGCGCCGGTATTCCCGAAGATCAGCTCGAAGCAGTCCTTCAGCCCTTTTACCGCATTGAACAGTCTCGCAATCGTCAAACCGGCGGCATCGGCCTGGGCTTGGCGATCAGCCAAAATATCGTCCTGGCTCACGGCGGCCAGTTTCGACTGGCGAACAGACCCGGCGGCGGCCTGGTCGTGGAAATGCGTTTCCCCCTGTCGTCGCCGCTGGGATGACGGCGTTGAAGTGGTGAATAATGCAACAAGCCGTCAGTTGCCCACCCTGCATTGCCCGTCCTCGACACTTGTTATACAAACATTAAACACCTACAATCCCCCTCCCACGTTAGGTGCCTGCGCACTGTCTTTGCCAAAGACGGTTGGTGCAGGTTAAACGGGAAGTGAGGTGCGTTACTGGCTGTATGTGGCCGCCAGTAACCATGCCTCCGCTGCCCCCGCAACGGTAAACAGCAGTGCTGTGAGCCCGAAACCGGCCTGATAAGAGACTGAACAGCCCTCGGCTTGTTTACGTTCCGTGGTGATTGCAACGATGAAGCGGAGGGCTTTGTCGGTGGTCGTGCCTCTTGTGTTTAGTCTTTACGTCTAACCGTTGTCGCCACTTACTCCCCCTCCCTCAATCCTTGTTTTTATTACTGATTGAGGAAGATTATGAATACCTTTACCCCTGTAACTCCCGTCAAAACGTTATTGGCGTCTGCTGTGCGCATGGCTGTCGCCATCAGTGCTGTCACGGTTTCTTCGGCAGTGATGGCTGGCCAGTCTATTGATGAAGAAGTCATTGTGTCGGCATCCCATTTGCCCGTCCCCCAATCCCAAACCGCCAATGCGGTGACGGTGATTGATGCCGAAATGCTTAAAAATCGCGCGCCGCTTGCGGTTAGCGATATTCTCCGCGATGTCCCCGGGCTGGCGGTGAGTCGCACCAGTATGCTGGGTTCTGCCACCCAGATTCGCGCCCGCGGCGCCGAAGGCAACCATTTGCTGGTGCTGATCGACGGTGTTGAGGCCAATGACCCTTCGCAAAGTGACGAACTCAATTGGGGCACTCTAACGGCTGCAGATATCGAGCGCATTGAAGTCATACGCGGTCCCATGAGCGCCCTTTACGGCAGTGATGCGGTCGCCGGTGTTATCAGTATTACCACCAAGCAGGCAGACAAGCCGTTTTCCGCCTCGGTTTTCAGCGAAGTGGGCACCCTGGATACCCGCAACAATGGTGTCAGCTTTGGCCATAAAAGCGACGCCTTTAACATTCGTGTCGGTGTCACTGATCTGGATTCCAGCGGCGACAATATCGCTGCCACCGGCACTGAGGATGATGGTTATCGCAACCGCACCTATAACCTCAATGGCGGCTGGCAACCCCTGGATGACCTGAAGCTGAGTTTTGCCGCCCGCCGCAATGAAGGCCGCAACGAGTTTGATGGCAGCGACTTCGTTGTCACCGGCCTGCCCACCGATGCGGATGTTTACACCGAGTTCGACAACGAAACCGGTCGCCTTCAGCTCGACTACGCGGCGCTGGACGGCGCCTGGCTGCATAAATTGGTCTACGCCCGCACCAACAACGACAACGCCAATTTCACAAACCGCTTGATTACCGGCGCCACCAGCTCGGAGAAGGATCAGTATCAATACCTGAACTCACTGCTGTGGAATCAGGGCGCTCAGCGAATTTCGCTGCTGCTGGAGCATGAGGAGGAGGATTTTCATCAGCGCGGCGAGATCAGTTTTGGCAGCGACCCCAACCAGGATCGCAGTCGCGAATCTGACAGCGCCGCCCTTGAATACCGGGGAACCTTTAACGACACACTGACCTTTGCGTCCAGTGTTCGCTACGACGATAATTCAGAGTTTGACGACGCCACCACCTATCGCCTCGAAGCTATTTATCAGCTCAATGGTGATAGCCGTGTTCGCGCCGCCTGGGGCACTGCCGTTAAAAACCCCACCTTTACCGAACGCTTTGGCTACTACGCCACATCCACTTTCCCTTACATTGGCAACCCCAATCTGGAGCCGGAAGAATCGGAAAGTTGGGAGCTGGGTTTTGACCAGTCCCTGTTTGAGGGCAGGGTGGAGCTTTCCGCCACCTGGTTTGAGGCGGAACTTGAGGATGAAATTAACGGTTACTACTACGATCCGGCACTGTTTGCCACCACGGCAATCAATATCGACGGCGACAGCCACCGCGAAGGCCTGGAGCTGAGTGTTGCCGCTGCGCTGACCGAGACGCTTTCCCTGAACGGATCTTACACCTATACCGACTCCACCCAGGAAGACAGCGTTAGCGGCCGGGATGTGGATGAACTGCGCCGCGCTCGCCATATCGGCAGCCTGACACTGGCCTGGCAGGCGTTGGAGATTCTCCAGCTCAATGCCAATGTTCAGTACAATGGCACCCAGAAGGATCAGTTTTTCCCACCCTGGCCTCAGTCTTCTGAAATTGTGGACTTGGATGACTACACTCTGGTCAATCTTAACGCCACCCTCAACGCCACGGAAAATCTCGATTGTTATGTGCGCCTGGAAAACCTGTTGGACGAAGACTACGAAGAAGTCTACGGTTTTCAAACACCGGGACTGGGTGCCCATTTAGGTGTGCGCTATAACTTTGCGCCCTGATAAAGGTAGAGGAAAGACCATGACAGTAAAGCGGGTATTGTTATCCTGGAGCAGTGGTAAGGACTCCGCCTGGACACTGTATCAGTTGCAACAAAACCCTGCGGTGGAGGTGGTCGGCCTGCTGACCACCTTCAACAGCCAGTTCAACCGCTCCGCCATTCACGGTGTCCGCCAGTTGCTGGTGAGGCAGCAGGCAAAAGCGGCGGCGCTGCCCCTCCAGGAAGTGGCGTTGCCCTGGCCGTGCAGCAACGAGGATTATGAACGCATTATGGGCGCTGCCCTGGCGGAGGCGAGGCAGACCTTTGCCATGGATGCCATCGCCTTTGGCGATCTGTTTCTTGAAGATATTCGCCGCTACCGGGAAGAGCGCATGAAAGATACCGGGCTTGAATTGCTCTTCCCCATCTGGGGAATCCCCACGGCTCAGTTGGCTCAGGATATGATAGCCGGCGGCCTGCGGGCGACGCTGACCTGCGTTGATCCGCGCGTGCTGGCGGCGGACTTTGCCGGTCGCCACTTTGACCAGTCATTACTTGACGACCTTCCGGCAGCGGTTGACCCCTGTGGTGAAAACGGTGAATTTCACAGCTTTACCTGGGACGGCCCCATGTTTCGCCAGCCGGTCAATATTCAGAACGGCGAAGTGGTTGAGCGGGACGGTTTTGTCTATGCCGACCTTTTACCCGTTGAGGAAATTGTACGCGGATGAAAATTGTCTCCCTGTTGCCCAGCGCGACGGAACTGATTTGCGGCCTCGGCCTGCGGGAGCAGTTGGTTGGCGTGTCCCACGAATGCGACTATCCCCCATCGGTTCGCGATTTGCCGGTGTTGACCCGTTCGCGGATTCCCCCCGGCCTGCCCAGCAACGAAATTGACCGCCTGGTGACCGAACAATTGGCAACCGACATCGCCCTCTACAACCTTGAACTGGACACTCTTATTGCTCTGGCGCCGGATCTGATTGTCACCCAGGCGCTCTGCGATGTCTGTGCGGTGTCCGGCAGTGAAGTGGCGCGGGCGCTGGCCAGTTTGCCCGGCGATCCTCAGGTGGTGAATCTGGAGCCAACCTGCTTGGGTGACGTGCTCGACACAGTGACCCTGGTGGCGGAAGCTGCCGGTTGCCCGCAACAGGGTCGCCGGTATGTGGCCGAACTGGAACAGCGCATTGATGCTGTTGCCGGGCGCAGCGCCGCCATTGCCAGCTCGCAAAAACCCAGGGTGGCCATGCTCGACTGGCTCGATCCTCTGTTTGACGGCGGCCACTGGTGCCCGGAAATTATCGAACTGGCCGGTGGTGTCCCCTGTCTGGGGGAAAAACAGACGCCATCGCGGCGCCGCCAGTGGCAGGAGTTGATTGAAGTCCAGCCGGAGGTGATTTTTATCGCCCTTTGCGGTTTCGATATAAAACGATCCCTGGTGGATGTGCAGAAATTCTTTGCCTGTCGCGAGTTTGCAGAATTGTGGCGGCAGTGCCAGCCCCAAATTTATCTGGTCGACGGCAATGCCTATTTCAGCCGACCGGGGCCGCGGTTGGTGGACAGCCTGGAGATTATGGCCAATGCACTGCATTCGGAAACACATCCGCTGCCAACAGATTTGGTTGCGGCAATGACCTTTGACCGTGCGACAATTGAGCTCACCTTAGCCAGTGGCAACCAGGCTGATGACAGCCAGAGCGGAGATTTCAAATGAGTGAAGACACGAAAAACCAGGACAGGCACCAGCAGAAAATGCAGAAACTCAAGGAGAAGGTCGACGCCCATATCGAAGCGGCAAACACCGAGCGCGGCGTCATGATCCTGCTCACCGGCAACGGCAAGGGCAAAAGCAGTTCCGCCTTTGGTATGGTGATGCGCAGCCTGGGTTACGGCTACAAAGTGGGGGTGGTGCAATTTATCAAGGGCGAGCAGCTCTCCGGCGAAGAGATTTATATTCGCGAGCAGTGCCCACAGGTGGATTTTTATCAAATGGGCACGGGCTTTACCTGGGATACTCAGGATCGCTCAGGGGATATGGCCGCCGCCGAGCGCACCTGGCAGGTGGCGGAGCGCATGCTGGCAGACCCCAGTTTTCATTTGGTGGTGCTGGACGAGCTGACCTATATGCTCAGTTTTAAGTACCTGGATGAGAGCAGGGTGCTGTCGGCACTGAAAAACCGCCCCCAGGAACAGAGCGTGGTGGTCACCGGGCGCGGCGGTGGTTCAGAGCTCATTGAAATTGCCGACACGGTCACCGAGCTCAAAGACATCAAGCATGGTTACGCCTCAGGTATCAAAGCCCGCAAGGGCGTCGACTTTTAGGCCGGAGCGAAGGTGCGCCATATTCGCCCGCAAAAACTGCTGATGATTCTGGCATTGCTGTTGCCGGTGGTGGCGCTGTTTTCCCTGATGTCCGGAGCCGTCAATCTGCCGTTGGCAAGTGTGGGTCGAGCGTTTTCGGAGTGGTTTGCTGCCAGCGGCCTGGTGAGCCAGGACAGCATTATTCTTGTCAATATTCGCTTGCCCCGTATTGTTCTGGCGATGGCTGTTGGCGCCGTGTTGGCCAGTAGCGGTGCGGTGATGCAGGGGTTGTTTCGCAATCCCCTTGCCGATCCTTCCTTGATCGGTGTGTCCAGCGGCGCGTCCGTGGGCGCCAGCCTGGTGATTGTGGCGGCGTCCTCCCTGTTGCAAAGCACCGCGACCTTTGGCCTGACCCTGGTGGCGCTGGGGGCTTTTGGCGGCGGTTTTGTCGCCACTATTCTGGTATACCGGCTGGCCACTTCCAATATGGGCACTTCCGTTGCCACCATGCTGTTGGCGGGCATCGCCATCAGCGCCTTTGCTGGCGCCATCAACAGCCTGCTCAGTTATTTTGCCGACAACGATATGCTCCGTCAGATCAGCCTCTGGCAAATGGGCAATCTCAGCACCGCCAACTGGCCGCGGGTGGCGCTGATAACCCTGGTGGCGGTCATTCTGGCGGTGGGCTTTCCCCGCAACAGCCGGGCGCTCAACGCCATGCTTCTCGGCGAGTCGGAAGCCCGCCATCTGGGGGTGGATGTGCAGCGCATCAAAACCCGGCTGATTGTGCTCACCGCTCTCGGGGTGGGTACAGCGGTGGCGGTCGCCGGGCTGGTGGCCTTTGTCGGCCTGGTGGTTCCCCATGTGATTCGCCTTCTTATTGGCCCCGATCACCGTTGGCTGATTCCCGGTTCCGCCATTGCCGGAGCGGTTTTATTGCTGATTGCCGATAATCTGGCGCGTATTCTGGTGTCGCCCGCAGAATTGCCCACGGGAATTCTCACCGCACTGTTGGGCGCACCCTTTTTTGTGGCTCTGTTGGTGCAGCAGCGGGTGAGGTTATAGCCATGGCTTTAGTTGCCAATAAGGTTTCGGTACACCTTGCCGGGTTTGATTTACTGCGCCGAGTATCCGTGGCCGTTGAGCCGGGCAAAGTGACTGCGGTGGTGGGGCCAAACGGGGCGGGCAAGTCGTCGTTGTTGCGGGTGCTCAGCGGAGATTTGCAGGTCACCGGGGGCGATGTTGCCCTCAATCATCTGCAATTGGCTGACTGGCATCCGGAAAAACGGGCACAGATATTGGCCGTATTGCCCCAGCAGACACCGCTCAATTTTCCGTTTACTGCCCGTGAGGTGGTGGAGCTGGGGCGTACACCCCACGACACCGGCAAGATCAGGGACAGGGACATTGTTCAGCAAGCCCTGGCGCTGGTGGATGCTTCTTATCTGGATAAACGCTTCTACACAGAAATGTCTGGAGGGGAAAAACAGCGGGTGCAGCTGGCGCGGGTGCTGGCGCAGATTTGGGAACCGTCGCCGCTGGGTGAGCGCTTTTTGATTATGGATGAGCCCACGTCGGCCTTTGACCTCTGCCATCAGCAGATGACCCTGGACATTGTTCAGCGTTTTTCCGGCGAAGGAGTGGGGGTGTTGATGGTACTTCACGACCTCAATCTGGCGGCGCGCTGTGCCGATAACCTGGTGGTGCTCACCTGCGGCACGATTGCCGCTCAGGGCAGCCCGGAAGATGTGCTTACCGAAGCGTTGATTGCCGATGTCTTTCGCGTGAAGGCGATGATTGGTCGCAACCCGCGCACCAATACGCCGCTGGTGATCACATGAGATCGGGGCGGATAAAACCTGCTGCGGTCTGGCGGATTTTTATTCTTTTGTGCGGCTTCTCGGCAGCGGCTTATGGCGAGATTCGCCTTGAGGACGATCTCGGCAGCCAGGTGGTATTGGCGGCGCCAGCCCAGCGAATTATCTCCCTGGCGCCGAATATTACTGAAATGCTCTATTTTGTCGGCGCCGGAGACCGCATCATCGGCGCCGATGAATACAGCAACTATCCCGAAGAGGCCAAAAATATTCTTCGCGTCAATAATTATCAGGCGGCCAATTACGAACTGATTTTGTCGCTGAAACCTGACCTGGTGATCGCCTGGCATTCCGGCAATGGCGACCAGATTATTGCCCGGTTGCGCCAGCTGGGATTGCCGGTTTTTGTCATTGAGCCCCGGCGGCTGGACGATATCGCGAGAATTTTTCACCAGTTCGGTGTGCTTTCCGGGCTTGTGGCAGGCGCCACCCAAAAGGCTGAAGCTTTCAACGATGAGCTGGCAAGTTTGCGTGGCCGATATGAGCAGGCCGCCCCGGTAAGGGTGTTTTATCAGATTTGGAACGAACCCTTGATCACCCTTAACGGCAAGCATCTGGTCAGTGATGTTATTCGTCTCTGTGGTGGAGTCAACGTGTTCGGCGACGCCATCCCCCTGGTGCCCTATGTCAATATCGAAGCGGTGATTCGCGCCAATCCCCAGGTCATTGTTGCCAGTGGCAGCAGTGACGCCAGTCCCCAGTGGCTGCAAATGTGGCGGGACTGGCCAGCCATAGATGCAGTGCAGCACAATCGCGTTTACGCCATTCCCCCGGATTTGATGCAGCGCCACTCCATGCGCATCCTTGAGGGTGCCCAAAGCCTGTGCCAGTTTCTTGATGGAGCGCGACAATAAACCCGGCTTTTGGTCTGGCTTCCTTGATGGAATCGCTTTGATTGGGCATAGTTACGCCTTTTACGACAAAGGCTCGCCAATGGCAGATTTCCTTATAGCTCCATCGATTCTCTCCGCTGATTTTGCCCGCCTCGGCGAAGAGGTCGACGCCGTTCTCAA
The DNA here is from genome assembly GCA_050175615.1 of Porticoccaceae bacterium. Lineage (GTDB taxonomy): Bacteria > Pseudomonadota > Gammaproteobacteria > Pseudomonadales > Porticoccaceae > CAYXXZ01. Next base: position 54,146 of record JBFXIU010000001.1, read on the forward strand.
CGCCGGTGCCGATGTGGTTCACTTCGATGTCATGGACAATCACTATGTGCCCAATCTCACCATCGGCCCCATGGTGTGCAAGGCGTTGCGCAATTACGGAGTAACGGCGCCCATTGATGTTCACCTCATGGTGGACCCGGTGGATGACCTTATTCGCATGTTTGCCGATGCTGGCGCCAGCTGGATTACCTTTCACCCCGAAGCGTCCCGCCATGTGGATCGCTCCCTGCAGTTGATTCGCGAGCTGGGCTGCAAGGCGGGTCTGGTGCTCAATCCCGCCACCGGCCTCGATTGTGTCGACTATGTCATGGACAAGCTCGATATGATTTTACTGATGTCGGTAAACCCCGGCTTTGGCGGCCAGAAGTTTATTCCCAAAACCCTGGATAAGCTCAAAGCTGCCCGCAAACGCATTGATGATTCAGGTCTCGCCATTCGTCTGGAAATCGACGGCGGCGTCACCGCAAATAATATCGCCGAGATCGCCGCCGCTGGCGCCGACACCTTTGTCGCCGGTTCAGCCATTTACGGCGCCGCCAGCTACGCCGAGGCCATTGCCGCCATGCGCGCCGAACTGGCCAGGGTTGGAGTATAGAGGTTTTAAAGCGTGCCAAAATCCACTAAACTGCCACGCAAATTCAGGACGTAACCATGAGAGAGCGCAAGCCCTGTTCGACATTTCATGCTTTTCACTGCTGGCGATGGCGCCAATAGCAGTGGTTGCCCGCGTCTGGCGGGATCTTTTAGGTAATTGAGTTTTATCTGAATTTTTAATAAAGGCATGAACATGAATCAGCAACAGTTTGCCGAGCTGGCAGCTCAGGGCGCGGCGGAAGGCAAAGGGCGAATCCCTGTCACTCGCGAAATCCTCGCCGATCTCGAAACTCCCGTCAGTACCTACCTTAAATTGGCGCGCGGCGCCTATTCCTATTTGTTTGAATCTGTAGAAGGCGGCGAAAAATGGGGGCGTTACTCTTTTATTGGCTTGCCTGCTCGAACGGTACTTAAAGTCTGCGGCGATGAAATCCGCCGGGAAGAGGACGGCCACTGCGTTGAGTCATTCAAGGTTGAGGATCCTCTAGCCTATATCGACGATTTTTGTCGCAGCTTTGATGTTGTCGATGTGCCGGGGCTGCCCAGGTTTAACGGCGGTCTGGTAGGTTACTTTGGCTACGACACCGTGCGCTACGTGGAGCCGCGCCTGCGGGCGACGACCCCTCCGGATGAACTGGGCACCCCGGATATTCTGTTGATGGTGTCCGACGACGTGGTGGTTTTTGACAACCTCGCCGGCAAGCTTGTCCTTATCGTTCATGTCGATCCGGCGGATGAAAACGCCTTCCAGGTCGCCCAGCAGCGCCTCGATGAAATCGAAAGCCGCCTCCACCAGCCGACACCGGATCTGCCGCCCATCAAGCTTCAAGGCGAGGGGGTTGCCGAGTCGGCGTTTATCTCCAGCATGGGGCAGGCGGGTTACGAAGCGGCGGTAGAAAAAATCAAGGCCTACACCCAGCAGGGCGATATTATGCAGGTGGTGCCCTCCCAGCGGCTGACGCTGCCGTTCCCGGCGGAACCCTTAAACCTTTACCGCGCGCTGCGCAATCTCAATCCTTCGCCCTACCTGTTTTTTCTCGATCTGGGCGAGTTCCAGATTGCCGGTTCATCCCCGGAGATTCTCGCCCGCCTTGAGAATGGCGAAGTGACCGTCAGACCCATTGCCGGCACCCGTCGACGAGGCCATACCCACGAAGAAGATCTGGCCATGGAAGCGGAGATGCTTGCCGACCCCAAGGAAATCGCCGAGCACCTGATGCTGATCGACCTGGGGCGCAACGATGTTGGCCGGGTTTCAAAAATTGGCGAAGTCAAAGTCACCGAAAAAATGGTGGTGGAGCGCTTTTCCCACGTCATGCACATCACCTCCAATGTCACCGGGCGAGTTCGCGACGGTGTTGGCGCCATCGATGTGCTGCGCGCCACACTACCAGCGGGCACCCTCAGCGGCGCGCCGAAAATCCGCGCCATGGAAATTATCGACGAACTCGAATCGGTAAAGCGCTGTATTTACGGCGGCGCCGTCGGCTACCTCGGCTGGAATGGCAATATGGATATGGCCATCGCCATTCGCACCGCAGTCATTAAAGACGGCAACCTCTATGTTCAGGCCGGCGGCGGCATCGTTGCCGACTCCGTGCCCGCCCTTGAGTGGAAAGAAACCATGAACAAGGCGCGCGCCATTTTTCGCGCCGCCGCCATGGTTTTACCGGAATCCGGGGAGGAAACGCCATGATTCTGATGATCGACAACTATGACTCCTTCACCTACAACGTGGTGCAGTATCTGGGGGAGCTGGGTGCGGATGTGCTGGTGTTTCGCAACGATGAGCTGAGCATTGAGGATATTGCCGCCATGGCGCCGGAGAAAATTGTCATCTCTCCCGGCCCCTGCACACCCAACGAGGCGGGCATTTCTGTGGCGGCGATTCGCGAATTTGCCGGCAAAATTCCGATCCTCGGTATCTGTCTGGGGCACCAGAGTATTGGTCAGGCTTTTGGCGGTCGTATCGTTCGCGCCAGAGAAGTTATGCACGGCAAGACATCCCCGATTTTCCACGCCAATAAGGGAGTGTTTTGCGGGTTAACCAATCCCTTTGAGGCCACTCGCTATCACTCCCTGATTATCGAAAAAGAAACCCTGCCGGATTGCCTGGAGGTGACTGCCTGGACTCAGCACGGGGATGGCTCCGTGGATGAAATCATGGGGGTGCGCCATCGCCAATTTGATATTGAAGGGGTGCAATTCCATCCGGAATCCATCCTTACCGAGCAGGGTCACGACCTGCTGGCGAACTTTCTCAAAGGAGCCAGATAAATGGACATTCAACAGGCGATTGGCCATGTGGTTGATGGCAAACATCTCCACCAGGAGCAAATGGTGGCAGTGATGCGCCAGATTATGACCGGCGGCGCCACCCAGGCGCAGATTGGCGGCTTTCTGGTGGCCATGCGCATGAAAGGCGAAACCGTGGATGAAATTACCGGCGCGGTGATGGTGATGCGCGAGCTGGCCTCCGGGGTGACGGTATCCGGGAACAACCTTGTGGATATTGTCGGCACCGGCGGCGATGGCGCCAATATTTTCAATGTTTCTACCGCCAGTTGTTTTGCCGTCGCTGTCAGTGGCGCCCAGGTTGTTAAACACGGCAATCGCTCCCTGAGCAGTAAAAGTGGCAGCGCGGATTTGCTTGAAGCCGCCGGGGTTGCCATCGGCCTCGCTCCCCACCAGGTCACTCGCTGTGTTGAAGACATGGGCGTGGGCTTTATGTTTGCACCCGCTCACCACAGTGCCATGAAATATGCTGGAGCTGCGCGCAAGGAGCTGGGCATTCGCACACTGTTCAATGTGCTGGGGCCCATGACCAATCCCGCCGGCGTCAAGCGCCAAATGATTGGGGTTTACGATGTTAAGCTTTGCCGTTTGGTGGCTGAGGTGCTCAAGCGGTTGGGCAGCGAGCATGTTTTGGTGGTTCACAGCGACGACGGCCTCGACGAAATCAGCCTGGCCGCAGTAACCCATGTAGTCGAACTAAAGGGTGGCGACATCACCGAGTACGACATTGCTCCTGAGGATTTTGGTATCAATCGGCAGAGTCTCGACGGTCTCCGCGTTGCTGGCGCTGGCGACTCTTTAAAGCTGATAAGGGACGCCCTTGGCAAGCAGCAGACCGGTGAAGGAGCGAAAGCGGCGGATATGATCGCTCTTAATGCCGGTGCGGCCATTTACGTTTCCGGGGTTGCCCTCAATCTGGCTCAGGGGGTGGCCATGGCTCAGGATGCGATTGCCAGCGGTCTTGCCGGGGAAAAATTGCGCGAGCTTGCCGCCTTTACGGAATGCATGATCACTGATGAGCAGGGAGAACCGCGTTGAACGCTCCCACCATACTGAAAAACATTATCGCCAGAAAATTTGCTGAAGTGGCAGAGCGCTCTGCCGCTGTTCCCGTTGAACAATTGAAAAGCCAGCTCGCCTCCGCCCCTGCGGTGCGCGGTTTTGCCAGTGCCATAAAGCGCTCCGTCGCCCAGGGGAAGCCAGCGGTTATCGCCGAAGTTAAGAAAGCCTCTCCCAGTAAGGGCGTGATTCGCGATCACTTTGTTCCCGCAGAGATTGCCGCCAGTTATGAAAAAGGCGGCGCTACCTGCCTGTCGGTATTGACCGATGTGGATTTTTTTCAGGGTGCCGACCCCTACCTGGCGGAGGCGCGCAATGCCTGTTCTCTGCCGGTGTTGCGCAAGGACTTTACCGTTGATCCCTATCAGGTTTACGAAGCCAGGGTGCTGGGCGCCGACTGTATTTTGCTGATTGTGGCGGCATTGGATCAGCCAGCGCTGGTTGAACTCCACGATCTTGCCCTGGAGTTGGGGATGGACGTATTGGTGGAAGTTCACGACGGTGACGAGCTGGAAAGGGCATTGCAATTATCCACACCCTTGGTGGGCATCAACAATCGCGACCTCCATACCTTCAGCACCACACTGGAAACCACTTTTTCACTTCTGGGAAAAATTCCCGAGAACAGGATAGTGATTACTGAAAGTGGTATTCACAGCCGTGACGATGTCCAGGCCATGGTCGCTAAAAATGTCCTCGGATTTTTGGTGGGGGAAGCCTTTATGCGTGCCGAAGAACCCGGAGAGCAGCTGGCCAGGCTTTTCTTTTAGTGTTTGGCGGTCAGTGATTCCGCTGTGTTTTAGCGGGTACCGTAGACCACCATGGTTTTGCCGTGAACACTGACCAGGCCTTGATCTTCCAGGGTTTTGAGAACCCTGCCCACCATTTCCCGCGAGCAGCCGACGATGCGGCCGATTTCCTGGCGGGTGATTTTTATCTGCATGCCGTCCGGGTGGGTCATGGCATCCGGCTCGTTGCACAGCTCCAGCAGCGTCCGCGCCACGCGGCCAGTGACATCGAGAAAGGCCAGGTCGCCAACTTTGCGGGTGGTGTCGCGAAGGCGATTGGCCATCTGGCGGGCGACAGCGAAGAGCACATCGGTATTGGTTTCGGTAAATTCGAGAAATTTTGCATAGCTGATTTCGCCGACATCGCATTCGGTTTTGGCGCGAATCCAGGCGCTGCGATCTTCATGGCCAAATAGCCCCATCTCGCCGAAAAAATCTCCAGGGTTGAGATAGGCGACAATCATTTCCCTGCCGTCGTCGTCTTCGATCAAGACGGTTACGGAACCTTTGATGATGTAATAAAGAGTGTCGCCGGTATCACCGGCATAAATTAATGTGCTTTTTGCCGGGTAGCGACGGCGGTGGCAATGACTGAGAAAGTTCTCAACATTGGGAATATGGGGTGTTAGTGGTGTCAGTGCCAAGGGCTTCTCTCCTGTTTCACCTTGAACAAGGAAGTCTGTATCATAGCCTTCCGTTCGGTATTGACCTGTCGACGGGCAAGTTAGCCGCACGGGGTCAGAAAAATCAAGTAACAGGCTCACATTACTCAGAGTCTGTTGGAAATTCAAATGGCAGCAAGTGAAGGGTTTATGAAAGCAACAGTCAAGTGGGTTGATGGTGCGATGTTTGTCGCTGAATCTGGCAGCGGGCACGCCCTGGTCATGGACGGCCCCCCTGATCATGGCGGACGCAATCTCGGGCCAAGGCCCATGGAAATGTTGCTTCTCGGCGTCGGTGGTTGTTCAAGTTTCGATGTGGTCGATATTCTCAAGAAAAGCCGCCAGTCAGTCACTGGCTGTGAAACCCGCCTTGAGGCGGAAAGAGCAGACGCTGTTCCTGCGGTCTTTACTAAAATCCATATCCATTTCCGGGTCAGCGGTAACAGTCTCAAGGACAATATTGTCAAACGTGCTGTAGCCATGTCTGCGGAAAAATACTGCTCTGCCTCGATTATGCTGGGCAATGCCGGTGTCGAAATAACCCATTCCTACGAAATCGTTGCCGCTTCGCAAGAGTGAGTGGTCTCTGCGCAATCAATAGGGATGCCCTTAACCCGGAAGTTGCACCAGTTGGCTGAATTTTCGCGCCGAGATCGTTCGATTTGAGCGTGCTCCTGAGCGTAAACGCTGCCATAGCAACGTCGGAGCGAGCATGTGCGCTCAAATCGGGCGAGATCAAGTGAAAAACAGGCAAACATAGCCGGTAGTAAACTGACACCGAACTGCAATGACGTTTACGTCTGTTATACCCGCGCAAAACTCAGATTTCAGCCTGTACTGGTGCAATTTCCGGGTTAAATGTATATGGCCTGATGGCCTGGTGTGGGGAAGGCAAAAAAAGGAGCCATAAAGGCTCCAAAATTTCCAGGGGGGTTAGGAAAGCGGTGATCTGTTGCCTGATTACGGTTTTGCGCGCTCTTTCAGGAAGTACAGAGTTGTCAGCAACATGACGGCCAATGCCACATCAATAAGTACGGTGATAATCATGTCTGCTGCCTGAAGCGAGAAGTGCTGCCAGATTAATCTGCACACGCAGCTATGTTAAATGTATTATTTTTATCAAAAGCATAACCGGAAATAATGAGTTTGCGCTTATTTGGCGGTGCCCATAAATAACAGGCAAAAAAAAGGAGCCATAAAGGCTCCAAAAATTTTATTACAGGAGGGTTAAAACCTTTGAGAGGCTGCCGGTGCAGCAGTTGGCAACCGCTCTAAACTTGTGTCCATCATAACGCCATCAAAAAATAACAAAAATGTATTATTATCATGCCTGATATGATTTGGGGTTATGGTATGGCGGTCAATACACTTGCCAAGATAGATTTAAACCTGCTTGTCGCTCTAGAGGTTTTGCTGGAAGAGCGCAATGTGACTCGAGCCTCGGAACGGCTGTTCATCACTCAGCCAGCCATGAGCAAGACCTTGCAGCGGTTGCGGATGCTTTTCGACGACGAGCTGTTTATTCGCAGTGGCCGAGCGCTGGTGCCGACGGCGCGCGCTCTGGAGCTACAGGCAAGATTGCCGCAGTTGCTGGTGAATATCGAGGATGTGATTGGCGGCAAAACGTTTGATCCCCTGGAGGATGAAGGCGCAGCCCATCTGGCGACGCCGGAATTTGTCGCGGTGCAGCTGGCTCCCATTCTGACCTGGGAGATGGCGGTGGATGCGCCCAATTTCACCCTCGCCATCTCAAACAAACTGGAAGGCTACCAGCAGAGCCTGAGGGAGGGCGATCTGGATTTTGTTCTGGCGGTGGATACAAAGCTCCCCGATGAGTTTGTCGCCACCCCGGTAGGCGGCTTTGCGCCAGCGGTGTGGATGCGCAAGGGGCATCCACTGGCGGCAGAGGAGCTGACCCTGAAATCCATGCTCGCCTATCCCTTTATTCAGTATTTTCTCCTTCAGGCCGCGGATCGGCTGGCGCCGACAACCGAGGCGCGGTTTGACAAAACCATCGCAGAGCAAGGGTTGAAGCGGCGAAAAATTCTAGTGACAGATCAGTTGATGACGGCGCTTTATGCTCTGCAGAACAGTGATTGTTTGATGCTCAGTACGGCTCACGACCTCAAGCTGGAAGCCAGTATGTTTGAAATCGTGCGCAAGCCCTATCCCGAGGAGATCGCTCACGACAGCTATATCCCTATTTCTCTTTTCCAGCACCGAAGAACCCTGCAGTCCTCCATGCATCGCTGGTTGCGGGAACGCCTGCTTTCGGCTGTGGATGAGGTTCGGGTTACCCGCATGGAGGGCGATTTTAGCCCTTAACCGGGTTGTGCAGAGGCTCCTTAAATTTTATAGCTGGTTGCGGTCATGGCTTTGGACACCAGAGACATCAAGCCCTTCACTGGCGAGGGAAACGCCAGGCCGCCATTGGCAAGCGCCGTCTCTGCATGCCTGGCTTCATCTTCAAGCATTTTGGTGACTACCGCCCGGCTTTTACTGTCCTTTTCCGGCAGTTCTGCCAGGTGATTTGACAGATGGTTGCAGACCAGTTGTTCGGTGGCGGCGACAAAGCCTAGGCTCAAGCGGTCATGAACAAGGCCTGCTCCCGCGCCTATGCCAAAGGAAAGGCCGTACCACAGGGGGTTGAGAACACTGGTATGGCTGCCGAGTTCTTTGATGCGGGCTTCACACCAGGCGAGGTGATCCACTTCCTCGGCGGCGGCCTTTTCCATTTCTCGGCGCACCGAGGGCAGTTTTGCTGTCAATGCCTGACCCTGGTAGAGCGCCTGGGCACAGACTTCGCCGCTGTGGTTGACACGCATCAACCCGGCTGCGTGGTTTTTTTCCTCTGTAGTCAGCAAAGAGTCGTCACCGGACACTGCTGGCGTACGCCGCTGGGCACTGTTGGCATTGTTTGTCAGGGTGCGCAGGGCGCGGTCTGCACCGCTGATAAGTTTGTCGAGAGGGGAAAAATTTCGGGTTGTCATTTTGGCGTATCAAGGGTGTTTTGGAATTAGGATTGTAGCTAAACTTGAATCCCGGTCAAAGGTAAACGGCGGCCACCGTCTTCAGCCACGCATTTAAATGATCAGTTTTGAGAGGAAAAATCATGCAGGACGCTCGCGACCTTGGGGTCATTATCTCTGCTCAGGCGCCTCTAATTGTCGTTGAAACCCACGATGAAAAATCCGCCCTCGAATTATTGCAGAGGGTTGCCCGTGACCAGCAAAAAGCCCTGCTGCGCTGGACTGTCACCGACGGCCTCAAGGCGTCCCACTTTGGTCTGCAGTTGGAACAGGATGGCGAATTCGCCGATCCGGAGCAAGTTTTGCGGCACATCAGAGACCGGGCTCCGCCGGGCATTTATATGCTCTGTGATTTTCACCCCTGGATTGAAGACCAGCCCAGGACGGTGCGCCTCCTCAAAGACATTGCCCTGAAACATGATCAGGGTTCGGTGACCCTGGTGCTGGTCAGTCACCAGTTGAGCTTGCCGCCGGAGCTTTCCCGGCTCGCGGCAAAATTCAGTTTGTCGCTGGCGACTAACGGGGAAATTCTCGCCATCGTCAAGGAGGAGGCCAGACTGTGGGCGGCGAAAAATAATGGTAACAAGGTGCGCACCGACAGCAATGCTATCAGCCGCCTCGCGGCAACACTTCGAGGCTTGAATTCCGGCGAAGTGCGGCGCCTGGTGAGAACGGCAATCTATGATGACGGCGCCATCACTGACAGTGATATCCCTGAAATCAACACGGCCAAATTTCGCCTTATGGATATGGAGGGGGTTCTCACTTACAGCTACGAAGTAGAAGACTTCAACAGTGTCGGAGGTATGGAAAATTTAAAAGGCTGGCTGAATCTGCGCAAGGGTGCGTTCCTGGATACCGACAGTAGCATTGCCGTGGACAGGCCAAAAGGCGTGCTGCTGCTCGGTGTCCAGGGTGGTGGTAAAAGCCTTGCCGCCAAGGCGGTGGCGGGATTGTGGGGTTTGCCGATGCTGCGGCTGGATGTGGGCGCTCTTTACAACAAATTCTATGGCGAAACCGAGCGCAATCTCCGTGAAGCCCTGCAGCTCGCTGATCAGATGTCTCCCTGCGTGCTCTGGGTCGACGAGATCGAAAAAGCCATCAGCAGTGGCGATAACGACGGCGGTGTGTCCCAGCGGGTACTGGGAACCTTGCTCACCTGGATGCAGGAACGCAAAACCTCGGTGTTTATGGTCGCCACTGCCAATGATATATCCCGCCTTCCGGCGGAGTTGTTAAGAAAAGGCCGCTTTGATGAAATTTTCTTTGTCGATCTGCCGGATGCCGATGTGCGCAAGGATATTTTTGCCATCCATCTCGCCAGACGTGATTTCGATGCCTCTCGCTTCGACCTTGAGGCGCTGGCCGCCGCGAGTGAGGGTTTCAGCGGCGCGGAAATAGAGCAGGCAGTGGTGGCGTCGCTATATAGCGGATCAATGTCATCTGGCGCAGCGTTCGATGCCGAAGAGACGCCATTAACGACAGAGGCTATTGTTGCCGAGTTGATGGCAACAACACCGCTTTCTACGGTGATGGCGGAAAAACTCAACGGGCTGCGCAATTGGGCGGCGGAGCGCAATGTGCGCAGCGTTTAAGAATGCCTGGCAAATGTCGGTTTGGTTGCGCTTGTGGCATAATCGCCGATTCGACGACCTATTGAAATTTATCGCGGGATATTCCCCGTGAACAACGATGATTCCCAGGAGGAAACAGAATGGCGCAAAGAGAAGTGGTTATTGTCAGCGGTGTGCGCACACCCATTGGTGATTTTGGCGGTAGTTTGAAGGACTTTAGCCCCTCAGATCTGGCCGGTAAAGTGATCGCTGAAGCGGTAAAAAGAGCGGGTATTGAGCCCGAGACGGTAGATCATGTGATCATTGGCAATGTGATTCACACCGAGCGCCAGGATATGTATGTCAGCCGCGCAGGCGCTCTCAAAGCCGGACTTTCTATTCACACTCCCTGCATGACCCTCAACCGCCTGTGCGGTTCCGGCCTGCAATCTATTGTCAATGCCACCCAGCTGATCCTGCTCGGCGATGCCGATACCGCCGTTGCCGGTGGTGCCGAGTCCATGAGCCGCTCGCCCTATTGGCTGCCCACTGCCCGTTTCGGTCAGCGCATGGGCGATGGCGTTATGGTCGATACCATGATCGGTGTTCTGACCTGCCCGATGAACGACTACCATATGGGCGTTACCGCTGAAAATCTTGCCGAACGCGACGGCATCAGTCGTGAAGACCAGGATGCCCTGGCGATGGAAGGCCACAGAAGAGCGGCAAAAGCCTGGGAAGAAAAACGCTTTGACAGCCAGATTCTGCCCATTGAAATCAAAACCCGCAAAGGCACCGTGGTGTTCAGCCACGACGAGCATGTTCGCGGCGATACCGACATGGAGAGCCTGGCCAAATTGCGTCCCGCCTTCAAAAAAGATGGCACAGTTACCCCCGGCAATGCCTCCGGCATCAATGACGCCGCTGCAGCTGTGGTGCTGATGGAGAAATCCGTGGCCGAAGCCAAGGGCATCAAGCCGCTGGGCAAGGTTGTTGCCTACACCCTGGTGGGTGTGGAGCCGGAAATCATGGGTATTGGCCCTGTTCCCGCCGTGCAAAAGTTGATGGAAAAAACCGGCCTCACCATTGACGATATCGATGTCTGGGAAGTCAATGAAGCCTTCGCTGCCCAGGCGCTTGCGGTTGCCCGCGGCCTCGGTTTGCCGCCGGAAAAAGTGAATCCCAACGGTTCCGGCATTTCTCTGGGTCACCCGGTGTCCGCCACTGGCACCATCCTGGCGATCAAGTGCCTCTATGAGCTTGAGCGCATTGGCGGCCGTTATGCTGTCGCCACCATGTGCATCGGCGGCGGCCAGGGTATTGCTGTTCTGTTTGAGCGCACCTGATCGCTGTACAGATAAATCAGTCTGTCCCGTCCTAAAATACGTTGACGGTTTTTGATGAATGCGGCTGCCCTGGGCAGCCGCTTTTCTTTCTATGCACTTCTTCGGGTGTTTTCATGCCGAGGCTCAGGTGCGGCCTCATCCGGTTGTAG
>JBFXIU010000002.1:0-64268 GCA_050175615.1 Porticoccaceae bacterium
AGGCGTTGATATGGGCTTGCCAGAATTGGGGTTTGTCTGATCGACTCATGGGAAACTCCGCAGTTGAAAACAGCAGCGTACGCCAGCCACGGAAACGATGTTAGATGGGGTTTGTTGAGCGCTTACCAACGTATAAGGTGCCATTTCTTTTACTGGCCAGAATATAGACTGCAGGTTGTCGCGCCATCCTTGGTTTTCCTGTGAAATTTTAGTTAACTTTTTTGGATTCCTGCCTTCGCAGGAATGACGAAGGGATGGGATTCCTCCCACCTCGGGAATGACGGGGGAGTGGGATTCCTGCCACCTCGGGAATAATGAAGAAGTGGGGTTGAGGCCTCCGTAGGAATGACAAAGGGGTAACATTCACAGGCTGGAATCACTTCGGGATACGGGTATATTTTCTTTCAGGTTTTTTCGATGCCATCCTTGGTTTTCCTTTGTGATTTTAGCCGATTTTTTGGATTCCTGCCTCCGCAGGAATGACGAAGGAGTGGGATTTCTGCCACCTCGGGAATGACGAGGGAGTGGGGTTGCTGTCACCTCGGGAATAACCAAAAGTGGGATTCCTGACTCTGCAGGAATGACAAAGAAGTGGGATTCCTGCCACCTCGGGAATAGCGAAGGAGTGGGATTCTTACTTCTGTATGAATGGCGAGAGGGTGGGGGTGCTGTCTGGTATGTTCCAGGCCGTCATTCCTGCGCAGGAACGTCACCCTCGACTTGATCGGGGGCAGGAATCCATTTTGATGTTGTTCGTCCATCGACAGCGATGGATGTTTTTCTGCTTTCTTGTTAATCGTTGTGATAACCGAGGGTGCGCATAAAATCGCCAATTTCCTTGTCGATAAATTCGAGATCTTCGCTGTTGAGGTATTTTTTGTAGCCTCCGCTTTTTCCCTCTCCGCTGCCGATGACGTTTTCATTCACTTTCGGCTTTTCTATTTGCCCACAGCTGATGCCGGTAAATTGTTCGATTTGCCTTAGGGTTTTTTCAAAATTGTCGTTAAGCTCTTCGTACTTGAGTACGCAGATCGGCAGGGATGGATTTTGCTCGGCGGCGTCGAGCCAGCTTTTGACATTGCTTTGCCAGCGGTGAAGCATACTGCGTTCCTGGGTTTTCTGATAGCGCATCATGCCGCCGCGGGGTTCTGCCCTTATAAATTCAGCGGCAGTTTCTGGCTTTGGGCCTTCGTCCCAGGAAAATGAGCGGATCAATTTCCAGTTACTAATAAGCGCGTCTCTGGGGTCGCGATAAATATACAGGACATGAAATTGATCTGTGATGTAGTCGAGAATGCCATCAAAAAACGTCGCCGGATGGTGTGATTTAAGAATATTGATAATGCTTTTGTCGTGGAACTGCTGAAAGTATTTTTGGATGGACACGGGGGCATGGAAGTTGATGGTCATGCTGTCGAAATCAAAATTCCACCAGGGTTTTGACATATAGCCAAAGTGATTGGCGACCGTGTTCATCAGAAAGTGGGTTCCTGAGCGTTCGTGGCTGATTACCGCCAGTTTTTTTCTGCCGTCATTGGCGAAACTGAAGCCTGGTCTGGCCATATCTATTTGATCCTTTCAGTTGAATGACGCTGACTTAATTCGCATCTCCGCGCAGGCGGGAACCCACTGTATTAAAGATGCCGATGTTTTGGATCCCCGCCTGCGCGGGGATGACGAAATTCGACGTTTTGACATTAAGGTCAGTCTCACTACCCCTTCAGTTAGGTTTGGTCAATATTGTACTTATTACTCCGACAAGGTAGAAGAAGGAAGAGCCTCTTTATCGACACAGTGGTGAGGAGTATGATCAGAACCGACCCCTTCTGTTGTGGAAATAGTTGTTTTATGGCCAACAACCAGCAAATTGGCATTGATGATGATTTCTGGCGCTCGAAAAAGTATGCCAGGCTCAGCGATGACGAAATTTTGGAACTTGCCGTTAAAAAGCTTAACGACAAGGAGCGGCTTTATCTCAGCCGGGAGCTTGACCTTCGCAATCTCAATGAAGCTGCGGCAAAAGCCAAAAAAGACAAAATAAAAAAGCAGATGCGCTCCAAACCCTGGTGGAAATATCTGCCCATTCTTTTTGCCCTCGGGTTTCTTGTCAAACGGCTTTTTGGCAATTGACCCTTATCTGTCTGGTTCCCACACTCCTGCGTGAGGGAACGCGGTGTGGAAACGAGGCAACTACGATTTTCGTCATTCCTGGATCCCCGCCTGCGCGGGGATGACGAGAACTTTTTATTCCGGCAAAACCTTGTTTTCCATGACTTCTCGCCTACGCCGGGATGGCAAACTTCAGCGCCATTCCTCCTAGGAGTCTGCCGGACTCAGAATGGATCCACTGCGGCGGCTCCAAATCCAGCACCTGCGTCCGGCAGCCCTCTAGGCGGTAAATAAGTCTTCAATAGACAGATAGCGTTCGCCGGTATCGTAGCTGAAGATAAGCACTTTGCTGCCCGCTGGAATTTCGTGGAGCATCTTTTTGACAGCGGCGAGGCTGGCGCCCGAGGAAATGCCGACAAAAATCCCCTCTTCTTTGGCGCAGCGCCGGGTCATGTCGAAACTGCCCTCTTCGCTGACGGCGATGGTGCCATCCAGTATGTCGGTGTTGAGGATTTCAGGGATAAAGCCGGCGCCTATGCCCTGAAGACGGTGGAGGCCTTTGTCGCCACCACTGATCACCGGGGATTTCTCTGGCTCAACAGCGTAAACCTTTACATGGGGGAATTTTTCCTTGAGCGCCTCGGCGCACCCGGTGATATGGCCGCCAGTACCCACACCGGTAATCAGGTAGTCAATGCCATCGGGGAAGTCGGCAAGAATCTCCTGTGCGGTGGTATCTCTGTGGACGTCGGTATTGGCCGGATTGCTGAATTGCATTGGCATCCAGCTGTTGGGGTATTCTTTGAGCAGCTCTTTGGCTTTTTCAATACAGCCGCCCATGCCCAGCTCTTTGGGAGTAAGTACCAACTCAGCCCCGAGGGCTTTCATGTACTTGCGCCGCTCTACCGACATGGATTCGGGCATGGTAAGGATCAAGCGATAACCTTTAACCGCACAGACCATCGCCAGGGCAATGCCGGTATTGCCGGAGGTGGGTTCGACAATCACAGTGTCTTTGTCGATGTGGCCTTTTTTCTCGGCGTCTTCGATCATGGACAGACCGATGCGATCCTTGATACTGGCGCCGGGATTAAAGCGCTCGGCTTTCATCCATACCTCAATGTTGCCGGGAAAGAGTTTGTTGATTTTGATGCAGGGGGTATTGCCGATGGTTTCGAGGATATTGTTGTATTTCATGGCACTTCTCCGTTCGTCACTATGTCACTATGTCACTATTTGAGTTGGGCAATAAACTCATTGGCCTGGTTGATGGCTTGCTGCATTTGGTTGATCAGCCGGCTAACGTCAGCGTCGATGGTGCGCAATTCACCTTTTAACGAGGCTATCGCCTGGGCATTGAGATTGTGCTTTAAGTAATACACCTGATCCCTAAGGCTGTCCAGCACCGGGTAAACAGTTTTTTCCGCCCGCCACATCGCCGCTATCAGCTCGGCGCTGCGGGCACGGGTATGCCGAAGCTTGGTGGCGCTATCCTGGCGCAAGCTCGGGTTTTTGATGAGTTTGAGTTCTTTTTCCCACTCCGCGAACAGGTCGTCAGCAACGGTTTCAACGCTGCGAATATGATCGCCAATGCGCGCCGCCACCTGCTCGCTTTGCTGATATTCGCTGTTGAGTTTGTTGTAGAGCTTTTCCAGGTCTCCGCCATCGAAGCTGACCACCGACCGGTATTGCTCCAGCGCATCACGAAATTGCTCCTGGGCATCCTCCTGGGCGTCGCTGGTTTTTTCGATGCGATCGACCAGAATATCCCGTTTCTCAACACCAAATTTCTCCATGGTGGCATAGTAGGCAGGCTGACAGCTGCAGAGCATTAACACCAGCAGGCAGGCGGTTCCCAGTTTTAATGATGTCATCACCGTTCCCCATTAGTACGTTTCTGATTAATTCTGTTTCGTCACTCCCGCGCCGTTTTGTCACTCTCGCGCAGGCGAGAGCCCAGAAAAATCAACAATTTAAAGATTCCCGCCTGCGCGGGAATGACTTTAATCCCGGTGTCAATAACGACTGGCCGCGCCCCAACTACAAAGGAAATCTGTCTTGTTCCAGGCTGTGGCTGTTCCACGCTAATGGTAAATTTTCGGCATCCCCGCTGGGCGGCGCTTGAATCGTTTGTATTCCCATTGGTATTGCTCCGGAGAGCGGAGCACCAATGTCTCGACAGCTTTATTGAGTTCGGCCACGGAAATTTCCGGATTGTCGCTGTTTATTGCTGAATCTGGCTCAACCAGAACTATTTTAAATCCGCCGCCAATGCGTTGGGCAAAGCCGAGGAAAACGGCGGCGCCGCTGCGCTGCACCAGGTTGTGGATCAAGGTCATGGTTAGTGCCTGGACACCAAAGAACGGGGCAAAAACACCACTGCTCCAGTCTGGCTCCATATCTGGAAGTACACCAACAATGTCGCCCCTTTTCAACGTTTTAAGCAGGCTGGCGACTCCCCGTGCGTTGGTGGGCACCAGGGTCGCCCCGGTTTTGCTGCGCACATGGCGAATCAGTTCATCGAGGTCATAACGGCGCGGCGGCTGATAGAGGGTGGTCAGGGAGCCGACGGTTCCCGCCCAGTAGCCGATTATCTCCCAATTGCCAAGATGGGGGCTGACGATAATGACACCTTTACCATTGGCTATGGCTTGCTCCAGCCGCTCACGCCCCTGAACCTCTTTAACCCAACCGAGACTTTTAGTGCCGCGACGCCAGACCACTGGGATTTCGCACACTGTTCTTCCCCAGTGACGCATGCTTTTTGCCGCCAGTGCATTTCTGCTTTTCTGGTTTAATTCAGGAAAACAGGCATTAAGATTGGCAATGGCCGTCCGTGCGCTTCGCGTTTTGAACAACCAGGCGCATTGGCCAATAGTGGCGCCCAGGGCTCTTGCCAGGCCAAGAGGTAACCAGGACAGCAAGGTAAGAACAGCTTTGATCGCTGTTATGATGATTTTTTCTTTCACAGGTACGGCCTTTTCGTGGACTCTAAAGGATACCCCATCTCGAATGGATCGTCAGGCTGTAAACTATTTTCCATCTCGCCCATTTCGCCTCAACACTGTCTTTTTGTTGGGATGGAGGCACTTTCATCTCGCAAACACCGCCATATCCATGACTTCCCCAGTCTATGCCAATATAATTGCCGCCTTTACAGAAAAACAGGTGAACGCTGTGTCTGAGCATACTCCGGACGTATCCACATTTCAGGGACTGATCCTAGCCCTCCAGCAATTCTGGGCGCGCCAGGGTTGTGTCATTCTCCAACCCCTGGATATGGAAGTTGGCGCAGGTACCTTTCATCCCGCAACCTTTTTGCGCGCTGTCGGCCCTGAAACCTGGAACAGCGCCTATGTGCAACCCTGTCGCCGCCCCACTGATGGCCGTTATGGGGAAAATCCCAACCGCCTTCAGCACTACTACCAGTTTCAGGTGGTGCTAAAGCCGTCGCCGGACAATATCCAGGAACTTTATTTAGATTCTTTGCGTATGCTCGGTATCGATCCGCTGGTTCACGATATCCGCTTCGTTGAAGATAACTGGGAGTCGCCAACCCTGGGCGCCTGGGGACTGGGCTGGGAAGTCTGGCTCAACGGTATGGAAGTCACCCAATTCACCTATTTTCAACAGGTCGGCGGCCTTGAGTGCTATCCGGTAACGGGCGAAATCACTTACGGCCTTGAGCGTATCGCCATGTATCTTCAGGGTGTCGACAGTATTTACGACCTCACCTGGACCCTCGATCCCCTGGGCAACAAGGTCACCTACGGCGATGTTTTTCACCAAAACGAGGTGGAGATGTCGACATTCAATTTTGAAGAGGCCAACGTTGATTTTCTCTTCCATAGTTTTGATACCTATGAAGTCGAAAGCCAGCGCCTGATTGAAAAAGGCCTGCCGCTGCCCGCCTATGAAATGGTGATGAAAGCCTCCCACGCCTTTAACCTGTTGGATGCTCGCCACGCCATTTCGGTCACCGAACGCCAGCGCTTTATTTTGCGCGTCCGCACTCTGGCGCGTGCCGTCGCCCAGGCTTATTTTGACTCGCGTCTCAAACTGGGTTTCCCCCTCGCCGCCAAGGCGCTGGCGGATGAAGTCATTGCCAAGCACAGGGAGCTTTCACAATGAGCACAGATTTTCTGGTTGAAATTGGCACCGAAGAACTTCCGCCCAAGGCATTGCTGGGGCTTGCCGAGGCGTTTCGCAATGAAATTGTCAGCGGTCTGCAAAAGGCCGATCTCTCCTTTGGTGAGGTTCGCTTTTATGCCGCCCCCCGGCGCCTTGCCGTGGTTGTTGCCAGCCTCGACGAAACTACACCCAGCAAGGAAGTGGTTGCCTGGGGGCCGCCTGTCAAGGTTGCTATCGATAGTGAGGGCTTACTAACCAAAGCCGGTGAAGCTTTTGCCCGCAAGAATGGGGTTGATCCTGCCGTAATCGCCACTATGGTCGAAAACGACGGCACCCAGGATAAACTCTGCCTGCGCGCCACCAGCGAAGGTGTTGCCACCAGCACCTTATTGGGCAATCTGGTGAATGCCGCTCTTGCTGCGTTGCCCATTCCCAAACGCATGCGCTGGGGAGCACAACGGGATGAATTTGTGCGCCCGGTGCACTGGGTGGTTATGCTGTTTGGCGATACCGTTGTCGATGCCGAGGTACTGTCCCTCAAAGCTGGTCGCACCAGCCGCGGCCACCGTTTTCACAGCAGTGGCGACATTCTCATTCAGACCCCTTCCAGCTACTGCGAAGATCTGCGCCAGGCTTATGTGATTGCCGACTTCAACGAGCGCCGCAACCTTATCGAAAAAGGGGTTAGGGAAACGGCAAAATCCCAGGGTGGCACAGCGGTGATCGACCCGGCGCTGCTTGACGAAGTGACCGCTCTCAACGAGTGGCCTGTACCCCTTGCGGGCAAATTTGAGCAGCGTTTTCTTGAGGTGCCGCCAGAGGCACTGATCTCCTCCATGAAAGAACACCAAAAGTATTTCCATGTGGTGGATGGCAACGGCGCATTATTGCCGCTCTTTATTACCGTTGCCAATATTGAAAGCCGCGATCCGGCCAAAGTGGTCGCCGGTAATGAAAAAGTGATTCGCCCCCGCTTGAGTGACGCCGCTTTTTTCTATGAAACCGACCGCAAGCACAGCCTGATCGAACGCCGCGAGCACCTGAAGACTATCGTTTTTCAGGACAAGCTCGGCACCATTTTTGACAAGACCCAACGTATCTCGGCGCTGGCCGCTTACCTGGCCGAGACTGTTGGCGCCACGCGCGCTGACGCTGTGCGCGCCGGACAGCTCTGCAAATCGGATCTGGTCAGCGCCATGGTCATGGAATTTGACGACCTTCAAGGGCTGATGGGGCGCTACTACGCCATTAACGATGGTGAAAATGGCGATGTTGCCGCCGCCATGTTTGAACACTATATGCCCAGATTTGCCGGCGATCAGTTACCGCAAACCGCCACTGGCACTGTGGTTGCCCTGGCCGACAGGTTGGATACCCTTGTGGGTATTTTCGGTATTGGCCAGCCACCTACGGGTTCCCGCGATCCTTTTGCCCTGCGTCGCGCCAGCCTGGGCATTTTGCGAATCCTGGTGGAAAAGGCTATTGATCTCAACCTCAGTGATGCCATTAACAAGGCTATCTCGCTGCATTCAGGGCTTACAGTTTCTGATGGCCTGGGTGAGCAAGTACTCACATACCTGTTTGAGCGCTTTCGCGCCTGGTATGAAGACGAGGGTATTTCCGCAGAGGTGTTTATGGCTGTGCAGGCCAAAAATCTGGATAACCCCCTGGACTTCCACCTCCGCGTACAGGCGGTACACAGTTTTAATCAGCTGCCTGAGGCCAGCGCCCTGGCGGCAGCCAACAAGCGCGTTTCCAACATTCTCGCCAAGAACATCGATCAAGTGCCCGCAACCCTGAATGCCACCCTGTTTGAAAAATCCGCAGAGAAGTCTCTGGTGGAGGCGCTCAATGAGGTCACCGGCAGGGTCAATCCCCTGCTTGCCCGCCGCAGTTATGGCGATGCCATGAAAGAACTGGCCATACTCAGGAAGCCCGTTGACAGCTTCTTTGATCAGGTGATGGTAATGGCGGAAGACCCGGCAGTGCGCAGCAATCGTTTGCGACTGCTCACCAATTTGCGGGATCTGTTCCTCAATGTGGCGGATATCTCCCATCTAGTTCCGGCAAAATGAAACTGGTGATTCTCGACAGGGATGGCGTTATCAATGAAGACTCCGATGACTACATCAAGTCTGCTGATGAATGGATTCCCTTGCCCGGTAGTATCGCCGCCATAGCCCGCCTGACCCAGGCGGGCTATGGCGTGGTTATAGCCACCAATCAGTCCGGGATTGGTCGCGGCTATTTCCAGCCACAGGATCTACAGGTTATGCATCGCAAGCTTGTCGAATTGGTTGAGAAACAGGGTGGCTCCATAGCCGGCATTTACTTTTGCCCCCACAGGCCCGAAGACTGCTGTGATTGTCGCAAACCCGCGCCCGGGCTTATGGACGCTATTATCGCCGACTTTAACCTTAACGATCTCGACGGTATTGCCGTTGTTGGCGACAGCCTTCGGGATCTCGAAGCCGGCCTTGCCCGCAAGGGTACTCCTATTCTGGTGCGCACAGGCAAAGGCATGGCAACCGAAGCGCAACTTCGCCACCAACCCTCATCTCCACTGGCTTCTACCCTGGTGTTTGATAATCTCTCAGCTGTAGCCAATTATTTGACCGAGCACTTGTAGCAGACTATGAAAATCCTTCTTGTTGCCCGCACACTGCTGTTTTATATAGGTTATGTTGTCATCATTACCTTGTTCAGCGTTCTCACCTGCACCATAGGTCTGCTGCTTTCCCTCAAGCTTCGCCAAAGTCTGGCAACCTGCGGCAATCTGCTTGCCGATTACTGGCTGCGAATTAGCTGTGGCATCAGAGTCAGGGTCATCGGCAAGGGCAATATTCCACCAGCCCCCTATGTGGTACTCAGTAACCACCAGTCCCCCTGGGAAACCTACTATCTGCAGCGGCATTTGCGCCCGGTGAGCACCATTCTTAAAAAAGAACTGCTGAACATCCCCTTTTTCGGTTGGGCGCTGGCGGCGGTAAAACCCATTGCCATCGATCGTGGAAATCCGCGCAAGTCCATAAAAGAGGTTATGGATCAGGGTCAAGCCCGGCTGGCGGCTGGTATGAACGTTATTGTTTACCCAGAGGGCACAAGAATGGCTTACGGCCAGTACGGCGACTATGCTCGAAGTGGTACCGCGCTGGCCATAGCGGCGGGGGTTCCTATTCTCCCCGTAGCCCACAATGGCGGCAGGCACTGGCCGGCGAAAAAATTTCTCAAGTATCCTGGGGAAATTACCATTATTTTCGGAGAGCCCATTGAAACCAGCGGAGGCAACAGCAAGACCCTCACCCAGCAAGCTCAGGACTGGATTACAGCAAAGCAAAAAGACATTTTATAATTAATAACCATATGATTTATAAAGAAAAATTGCCATTATTCCAATAATGGCAATTTTTTCGACACCTTAAAATTTACTATACATCCAGATTGGCAACCGCCAAAGCATTGGTTTCAATAAACTCACGACGAGGCTCGACATTGTCGCCCATCAGTGTGTTGAACATGAGGTCGGCGGCAATAGCATCGTCTACCGTCACTCGAAGAAGTCTTCGCGTTTCAGGGTTCATGGTGGTGTCCCAAAGCTGCTCCGGATTCATTTCCCCCAGTCCTTTATAACGCTGAACGTTGTAGCCACGGCGGGATTCTGCCATCAACCACTCCAGAGCCTCCTTGAATGAAGATACTGGCTGAGATTTTTCGCCGCGGCGTACGTAGGCCCCCGGTTCAAGTAGATCCTTGATTTGATTGCCCAACTCGACCACAGACCGATACTCCCCGGACGAAAAATAATCCAGAGTAAAGGGGTAATTATTGGTAATCCCATGAGCCAGTATATTCAGCTGTGGCAAAAAGAGATGGCGCTCCTTATCTTCAACCACGGAGATACTGTATTTGTGACTTCCTGAACGTTCATCCAAGCCCATGGCCGACTCCAGCCCCTGACACCAGGCGGCAACCCTATCCCTGTCGGCAAGTTCGTCGACCTTTAAAACCGGATGGTAAATCATGGCTTCCATAGCCACTGCCGGGTAAACCCTGGACATACGCTCTATCATCGCCATCACTTTGCGATAGTTTTTGACAATGGTTTCCAGAGCGTTGCCACTGATCCCAGGAGCATCAGCATTGACATGGAGGCTGGTGTCTTCAAGGGCATTCTGGGTCAAAAAATCCGTGAGGGCTGCGTCATCTTTGAGATATTGTTCCTGCTTGCCCTTGCTGATCTTATAAAGTGGCGGCTGGGCAATATAGATATAGCCCCGCTCGATGAGTTCGCGCATTTGTCGAAAAAAGAAGGTAAGCAACAGAGTGCGAATATGGGAACCGTCAACATCCGCATCCGTCATGATTACAATGGTGTGATAGCGCAATTTACCGGGGTTGAATTCCTCTGCGCCAATGCCGCAGCCCAAAGCGGTAATGAGCGTGCCCACTTCAACACTGGATAGCATTTTATCGAATCTGGCACGCTCCACGTTGAGAATCTTGCCTTTCAGTGGCAGGATGGCTTGGGTTTTTCTGGCTCTACCCTGTTTGGCAGAACCACCGGCAGAATCACCCTCCACCAGAAACAGTTCAGACAGCGCCGGGTCTTTTTCCTGGCAATCCGCCAACTTACCGGGCAGACCGGCAATATCCAGGGCGCCTTTGCGACGGGTCATATCCCGAGCTTTTCTCGCTGCTTCCCTGGCTCGAGCGGCTTCAATCATTTTGGTAACGATCGCCTTGGCATACGGGGGATTTTCGAGAAGGTAATCGCTGAATTTAGCCGCCAGTTCCTGCTCAACAGCGGTCTTAACCTCGGAACTGACCAATTTTTCCTTTGTTTGTGAGGAAAATTTTGGATCTGGAACCTTGACGGAAATAACTGCTGTGAGGCCTTCACGGGCATCATCGCCGGTGGTGCTGACTTTTTCTTTTTTGCCAAACCCTTCGCTCTCAATATAGTTATTGAGGGTTCTGGTCATGGCCGCACGGAACCCAGCAAGGTGAGTCCCCCCATCCCGCTGGGGAATATTGTTGGTATAACAGAGAATATTTTCCTGAAAACCATCATTCCATTGCAAAGCCACTTCTACGCCTATGCCGTCTTCCCGCTCACTGGAGAAGTGCATAATCTCATTGATAGCCCCTTTATTGGTATTGAGTAGCCCAACAAATTCCTTTAGCCCGCCTTCGTACTGGTAGACTTCTTCTTTGCCGCTGCGTTCATCCTTGAGAACAATGCGAACACCTGAATTCAGGAAGGATAATTCGCGGAGTCTTTTCGCCAAAATCTCGAAGTGGAAATGAATATTACTGAAGGTTTCCACCGATGGGTAAAAATGAACCGCCGTTCCAGTCTCGCTGGTGTCGCCGACCACCGCCAGTGGCGCCTGAGGTACGCCGTGACGATAGATTTGTTCATGCACTTTGCCATTCTTGCGAATAGTCAGCACCAAATTTTCAGAGAGGGCATTAACCACCGAGACGCCAACGCCGTGCAAGCCACCAGACACTTTGTAGGAAGAATCTTCTCCGCCAAACTTACCGCCGGCATGGAGAACCGTCATAATAACTTCGGCGGCAGAAACACCCTCCTCGTGCATATCAACAGGAATGCCACGGCCATTATCCGCAACGGATACAGATTCATCGGGGTGGATAACCACTTTGATCTCTGAACAATGGCCTGCCAAGGCTTCATCGATGGAGTTATCCACCAACTCGAACACCATATGATGGAGTCCAGTGCCATCGTCTGTGTCGCCGATGTACATTCCCGGCCGTTTGCGAACCGCATCGAGACCTTTTAACACTTTGATACTGGAGGAATCGTACTGGTTATTGCCTGTTTCTGTACTCATTTAGCTCTATCCTGTCTATTAACACGCTTCTCGGAATATCTGCCCATGTTCCACGTGGAACACTGCCGGATTTTCATGGCACTCCTCGGCATCTTTCCACAACCCTATTAAGTCGGCTTTTTCCACTCCGGTAACAAACACTTGTACGCCCATATTCTCCAAAACCCTGCTGACCACAAGGCGATGGGGGCGATCCAGTTCTGAGGGCAAGTCATCGAGAAGAAAAATGCACTGCTTCCCTGTCAATTCTGTAAACAAAATTCCCTGCGCCAACTTCAAAGCCGAAACCAGCATTTTTGCCTGCCCTCGAGAAAGGACGTCCGCAGCCATGCCTTTTCCACAGAGAATTTTTAAATCCGCTCGGTGGGATCCGATTTGGGTAAAACCCATTTTCTGATCTCTCAACACTGTTGCTTGAAGTTGCTCAAACAGCGGCTGTGAACAATCCCAACCTGGAGCAAAATCAAAACGGTAGCCCCCCGCCTCCTGTTTGAGAGTTTTAAGGGTTTCATTCACCACTGGCAAAAGTTGCTGGATGTAGTTCTCCCTAACAGAAGAAATTTTCTCTGAAAGGGAAGCAAATTCACGATCCCAAACCGAAAGTTGCAAAGCGTCTATTTTAGCATGACGGAGCAACGAATTCCGATGTTTAAGGCAGCGCTGGAAGCGTCCCCATAACTCCCTGTAATTGTGTTCCACGTGGAACACACCCCAGTCTACAAAGCTCCGCCTGCCTGAAGGAGGCCCTTCCAAAAGATTAAAACTGTCGGCATTGATCAGCTGAAGCGGCAAGACTTCGGCAAGACGGGAGGCTGTGGCCACTTGCTCTCCCGCAACTTTAAACACAAATTTTCCATTCTCCGTGCGATTGACGCCAACAGGCACGGCCGGTTTTGCGGCACCAGCACCCATATTGACAAGCCCGAAACAAGTACATTCTTTGAGGTTATGCGTAATAAGATTTTTAAGGTTACGGGTACGGAAAGACCGCCCTCTGGACAACAAGTGTACAGCTTCAAGAATGCTGGTTTTGCCACTGCCATTGCGGC
This sequence comes from Porticoccaceae bacterium, assembly GCA_050175615.1. Taxonomy (GTDB): domain Bacteria; phylum Pseudomonadota; class Gammaproteobacteria; order Pseudomonadales; family Porticoccaceae; genus CAYXXZ01. Next base: position 13,151 of record JBFXIU010000002.1, read on the forward strand.
CATAGAAAATATTTATCCTTGGCGAAAGTCTGCACTCTACCTGGTGGATATTTCTAATACCGTGAATCGCCAGCTTTTCTAAATACATGCAAGATAACCGGAGCTTGGAATTTTGGGCATAAAAAAAGGGCTTTGCTTAGCGTCAAAAGCCCTTTTTGCCATGGTGGGTGTATTTGATTAAAGCCTCATGGGCATGATCACATAAACCGATTCCTCAGAACCGCTGCTTTCAGCGTTTTCCAGTAATGCACTGCTGTTGGAGTCAATAAAATTCATCTTTACATTTTCCCCCTTAAGCACATTGAGCACATCGATCAAGTAGTTAACATTAAAGCCTATTTCCAGGCTACCATCACCCACATAATCTATACCGAGCTCCTCTTCCGCCTCTTCCTGCTCGGGGTTATTTGCGGTAATTTTGAGCACATCATCCTGAATTAACAGGCGAACACCGCGATATTTTTCATTGGATAGAATCGCTGCTCTGGTGAAGCCCTGCCGTAAGTCTTCACGGCCACCAGTTACGATTTTGGTGCCTTCCTTGGGAAGTACACGCTCGTAATCAGGGTAGGCGCCATCCACCAATTTTGAAGTGAATAAAAAGTCATTGCTTTTAATGCGTACATGGTTGCTACCAATAATGACAACCACATCATCGTCTCCAAGTATTCGCGACAACTCCATAACACCTTTGCGGGGAATAATGGCCTGAATTTTGTCCGGCACAGAGAATGGCATGGCTTTGGTGGACATCGCAAGACGATGGCCATCAGTCGCCACCGCCCTCAACAAACCGTTGCTGGCTTCCCATAGCATACCGTTAAGGTAGTAGCGCACATCCTGATGAGCCATGGCAAAGGCCGTATTGTCGATTAGCCGCTTGAGGTCTTCGCCGGGAATCTCAAACTCAACACCACCGGCAGTCTCTTCCACGTTGGGAAATTCGGATGCTGGCAATGTTGACAATGTGAAACGACTGCGGCCACTGGTAATTGTCATGCGGCCACTATCATCTTCAGAAAACCTGATTTCCGATTTATCGGGAAGAGACTTACAGATGTCCATAAGTTTTCTGGCGGGCACAGTGATTTCACCAGCGTCAAAATCACTGCCTTCAGCAAGGCTAACTTTACCGACAATTTCTACTTCAAGGTCGGTTCCGGTTAAAGAAAGAATATTATTATCCAATAAAATCAATACGTTAGATAAAACAGGCAGGGTCTGCCTTCTCTCGACAACGCTGACGACCAGCTGCAGAGGTTTGAGAAATTGTTCCCGGGAAATCGCGAATTTCATATTCCATTCATCCAATCATTCTGTATTGTTGCATGCACCTGTCAGCGTGAATAGCTGTCAGGTCGTCAGCAGCCGTAAAAGATTTTTCAAATCTTCACGAATGTCCGCATCCGTTTCGTTCAACTCTTTTACTTTGCGGCAAGCGTGAAGAACGGTAGTGTGATCTTTACCCCCGAAAGATTCACCAATCTCGGGCAGGCTATGGTTGGTCAATTCCTTGGCCAACGACATGGCAACCTGCCTGGGTCTTGCTATGGATCTGTTTCTTCGCCGGGAGTGCAGATCAGACAACTTAATTTTGTAGTACTCTGCCACCGTCCGTTGAATATTATCTATGGTAACCAGCTTGTCCTGAAGTGCCAACAAATCCTTTAAAGACTCGCGAATCAAATCAATATCAATAGGGCGCCCAGTGAAATGGGAGTTGGCAATCACTCTCTTTAGGGCGCCTTCCAGCTCACGCACATTGGAGCGAATGCGCTGGGCGATAAAAAATGCGGCCTCATGGGGGAGTTCTACATTGGCGCTGGCCGCCTTCTTCATCAGAATGGCAACCCTCGTCTCCAGCTCCGGCGGCTCCACCGCAACCGTGAGTCCCCAGCCAAAACGGGATTTCAGTCGCTCCTCCAGCCCGTCGATTTCCTTGGGGTAGCGATCGCAGGTGAGAATCATCTGCTGACCGCCTTCAAGAAGGGCATTGAAGGTATGGAAAAACTCTTCCTGGGAACGATCCTTGCCAGCAAAAAACTGTATATCATCGATCAGCAGGGCATCAACAGAACGGTAAAAACGTTTGAAATCATTGATGGCGTTCAGCTGCAGCGCTTTGACCATATCGGCAACAAAGCTTTCGGAATGGAGATAAATAATCCGCGCATTGGGATTTTTGGTCAACAGCTCATTGCCGACTGCGTGCATAAGGTGCGTCTTGCCCAGGCCGACACCACCGTAAATAAACAGGGGGTTATAGGATCCGCCCGGGTTTTCGGCAACCTGCTGAGCCGCTGCTCTGGCCAGCTGGTTTGATTTGCCTTCGACAAAAGAGTTGAAAGTAAAGGTGTGGTTGAGGTTGCTTTCGTGGCGCAGACCACCCTGAATTTTTACTTCCTGATCTCTGACCAGTGAACCAGGCCTGCCATTAAAACCGGCGCGCTGGGTTTTAACGGCGCTGTCGGGAATTCTAAGCCCTTGGTTTTGGCTATTTTTCCCGGCTTCAGCAGTATTGACTGGGAATTTCTTCGCCGTCGGTGAAGACGTTGTGAAAGCAGGTGCGGCAGCGTTTCCGGATTCAATCACCACCTGATGGTAACAACCTGAAATTTCGGCGTAGAGCTCGGAGATTCTGGCACTGAATTTGTCAGAGACCCAATCCTGAATAAAACGGTTAGGCGCTATTAATCTCAGCGTCTGTTGATTACTATCACTGAGCTGCTCCACCTGGAGTGGTCTTATCCAGGTGTTGAATTGCTGAACGGGCAATTCATCCTGCAAATAATTTAAACACTTTTCCCACACCGGATGAGACAACCTGACACCACTCCCTAAATTCCCGAAGGTTAATTGTTGTTCTTCAGCGCTGAGCTGCTACGCAAAGCATGGGGGATTCTAACCCGTCAAAGAGCACTTATCCACACCTTGAGGCAAAAAAAAATTATTGGCATGGATAATAAATTTAATATAAAAATCAAACGATTAAATATTTATCAACATATTTTTTATGCACATATTGACAATAAAATTTTGATTATTTTTTGCACACAAAGCTGTTAGCAAGCTGTGGATTAAATGTGAAAATAGCGTATAAAAGCGGGTATAAAAAAGTTAAGCTGATGACAAATCAGCTATTAATATCAGGACTTGCACAGCTCTCCAGCCGCGGGCAGAAACCACCAAAACCATGGCTCACAACAGCAAAAGGTCGTTGGCTTATTTACCGATGCAAAAACTGGAAAAAATACGCCCAAGTAAATCGTCGGAGGTGAATTCGCCGGTTATTTCACCGAGTTTTTGTTGCGCACAGCGCAGATCTTCGGCCACCAGTTCGCCAGCGTTATGGTCAGCAAACTGCTTTTGTCCTTGGATCAGGAGATCCATGGTTTTATTGAGGATATCCAGGTGCCGCCGCCTTGCCATAAAATTGCCCTCACCGGCGCCGTCATAGCCCATGCAGTTTTTGAGGTGGGTTTTTAACTCATTCAAGCCCAATCCCGTTTTAGCTGAAATAAACAGGGCGGGGATTTCGCCATTGCTTGAAAAAACGGGTTTGGCGACCTGATCAATTTTATTGAAAACCAGGGTAATATTTTCACGCTCGGGAAAGCGCCGAAAAAATTCCGGCCACAGCTCGCGGACATGAATATCACTCCCTTCAGTGGCGTCGACAACAAAAAGAATGCGGTCAGCCTTGTCAATCTCAAGCCAGGCGCGGCGAATACCCTCCTGTTCAACCAGGTCCGTGCTTTCTCGAAGCCCCGCAGTGTCGACAAAATGCAGGGGCATACCGTCAATGTGCACAGACTGGCGCAATACATCTCTGGTGGTGCCGGGGATATCGGTGACAATAGCGGATTCTGTTCCCGAGAGTGCATTTAAGAGGCTGGATTTACCCGCGTTGGGCTTTCCTGCAATAACCACCGTCATGCCTTCGCTGAGGAGAACTCCCTGGCGGGCGCCATTGAGAATAGCCTGCAAGCGCTGAATCAACAGCTCGAGCTGAGTTTGCACATGGCCATCGGCAAGGAAATCAATATCCTCATCGGGAAAGTCGATGGCGGCTTCAATATAAATGCGCAGGTGGGTCAGCTCTTCCACCAGACTGTGGATTCGCGTTGAAAACTCTCCCTGCAGAGACCGAACGGCACTGCGAGCCGCCTGCCGGGAACTGGCATCGATAAGATCAGCTATAGCCTCTGCCTGAGCCAGATCAATCTTGTCATTGAGAAAAGCGCGCTGACTAAATTCACCAGGGTTGGCCAGTCGCGCCCCCAGCTCGACAACCCGCTGCAATAGCGCATCCATAACCACAGGGCCACCGTGCCCCTGGAGCTCGATCACATCTTCGCCGGTAAAGGAGTGGGGAGCAGGGAAATAAAGAATCAGACCCTGATCGATAATGTCGCCGTCGCCATCACAAAAATCCGTGTAAACCGCCTTTCGCGGTTCAATCAAACCGCCGTGGAGGTTTGCCAGGAAAGTTGTCAGAGATGAGCCGGAAATCCTGATGATTCCCACCCCACCCCTGCCCGGCGGAGTGGCGACAGCAGCGATAATATCAGCTGGGGGAACGGCCACAGCAGGCTCTCCCGGATTAACCTTTGGCCTCAATCTGCCTGGTGATCGCCCATTGTTGCGCAATGGAAAGCAGCGAGTTCACCGTCCAGTAAAGTACCAGACCCGCCGGAAAGAAAGCGAACATAAAGGAAAATGCCACCGGCATGATTTTCATGATTTTTGCCTGAGTGGGATCCGGTGGCTCGGGCTGCAGTAGTGTAGTGACATACATACAGATACCATTGAGAACCGGGAGTACAAAATAGGGATCTTTGACAGACAGATCCGTAATCCACAAAACCCAGGGGGCGTGGCGCAACTCGACACTTTCAAACAGCACCCAGTAAAGGGCAATAAAAACAGGCATCTGCACAAGAATGGGCAAACAACCGCCCATGGGATTGACCTTCTCTTTTTTATAGAAAGCCATCATTTCCTGGGACAGTTTCTGGCGGTCATCGCCGTAGAGATCTTTCAGCCTCGCCATTTCCGGCTGCAATTTGCGCATTTTCGCCATGGATCTGTAGCTGGTGGCGGAGAGTTTGAAAAACGCCAACTTGATGAGTACGGTGAGGAGAATAATTGACCACCCCCAGTTGCCGACAAAACTGTGGATCAGGGTCATCAGATAGAAAATGGGCTTGGCAATCCACCATAACCAACCGTAATCAATAGTGAGATCCAGATAGGGGGCAATTTTTTCAAGGCGATATTGGTCTTTGGGACCCACATAAAAACTGGACGTCAGTGTTGCTGTCTGCCCTGGTGCCACATCAACAACCGGCGATACAAAGCCCAGTGTATAAAGATCCTTGGATCCGAGTTTTTTCAGGGTAAAACGATGTTCTTGATTTTGATCTGGTATCCAGGCGCTGACGAAGTAATGCTGCAGCATTGCCACCCAGCCACCCTCTTTTTCTGTGGTGAAAGCTTTTTCATTCAGATCACTGAAAGAGATCTTTTTGTAATTTTCATCAACCGTGGTGATGGCCGCCCCCAAATAGGGTTGCATGCCAAAACCATCCCCTGCGGGGGGCTGATAAGTATCCCTTTGAATCTGACCAAAAAGCCCTGCCTGCCAGTTTTCTCCACTATTGTTGGCAACAACATAGTTGATATCGATCAGATAATCACCCCTGCGCATTACCAACTGTTTGTTGATGTTGACATCACCCTGGCGGTAAATCAGATCAACACTTAATACGTCTTCACCGTTTTCGAGATAAAAACTCTCTGCGCTTACATGAAATTTGGGTCGTCCCTTATTGGTATCAGTACCGTTTTTGCCAATCAATCCACTCTGGGCAATATAGGTGTGGTCGTTGGTGTGGTTGAGAATAACAATTGCCTTGTCAGGGTCAGATTGTGACTGGGGGTACTGGAGCAATTCTGTGCGAACGATATCGCCACCATAGGTATCGACGGTGATTTTTAGCGTGTCGGTCTGCAGCGTGATCAAGCGACTGTCGACAGGCGCTGCTACCTGCTGAATCTCTTGCTGATCGCCGGGAATAACCCCAGCTGCCGACGGCTCACCAGCTTCATCAAAGGCAACTTCGGGTACCACAATCTGATCACTGGATGATACAGATTCAGGGGGCATTTGCTCCGCTTTAAAGTCATTCCAGCGGATAAAGAGAACAGCTATCACTGCAATAATGGCACTAATAAGCAAGTTGCGTTGCCAATCCATAATCTTACTTCTCTATTCTCAACGGGTGATTTTGGGAGGTACAGGATCACAACCTCCAGTGTGGAATGGGTGACACTTACTCAAGCGTCGCAGAGTAAGCCAGCTTCCCTTTAAAACACCGTGGCTTTCTATAGCCTCTTGCGCGTAGGCAGAACAGCTGGGATAAAAACGGCAGTTGACACCAAGAAAAGGGCTAATCAAGTATGCGTAGGCCTTGATCAGAAACAGCAACAGCATCTTCACTGGCTGGATTCCAGGTTTTTTGCGAGTTTTAGCCATGCGCCTTCCATCAGACTGGTCTGAAAAGAAGGCTGCAGGGTATCAAAACCTTTGCGCGCGAGAAAGATAATATCGAGGGAGTCTAGCGGGTGAAGAGTTTTTCGAAAGGTCTCGCGAACAACACGCTTTACTCTATTTCGCCGCGTTGCAAGGCGGATATTTTTTTTGGATACCACCAAACCGAGCCTGGCATGGCCTGACTCACCTTTCCTGGCAAGTACCAAATAGTGTCTGTGGGAAACCCTGTAAGCTGCTTTATCAAAGACAAAGGAATACTCAGCAGACGTAAGAAGGCGCCTGCTTTTATCAAATGATGCAACGGGCATTGGATTGCCCCACAGTCATTATGGGCGTCTTAGGCTGCGAGACGCTTGCGACCTTTGGCGCGACGGCGGTTGAGAACCAGGCGACCTTTGGCGGTAGCCATACGGGCACGGAAACCGTGGGTGCGCTTACGCTTTTGTACACTGGGTTGAAATGTTCTTTTCATGGCTAAAATTCCGGATAGAAAAAATGACTCTGCAACGTCACCCTGTTGAAGGGGCGGGGATTTTAATCAAAAACCCCCGCATTAGCAATAAAAGCTTTCATACACAGGCAACCACCCAATAATCACAACTTACTCACAAACATACCCACAAAAAGCAATCCAAATGAACAAGGCTGTGGGTAACAACCCAAAAAGATCTGACAAAAACGGAATAAAATCAGTGGTAATCCCTGTGTTTTTTGGCGCTGTGGATAACTGGGTCTTTCCTCCACAGGCTTAACCACGCCAATCCAGTGCCAACCCCCTACCTATACCCAGCTTCAAAAACAGATTTTTATTATTATTTTCAATGCATTAAATTACTTGCCCACAGAAGATCGATCACTATATATAACAACATCATTAAAAAACATCTTCTATATACATAAACATTATTAATAATAAGAATATAAAAAGCCAAAAAACCAACTGCTTAAAATTTCGACAATTTGGCCTATAATGGCCAGCCAACTCAGGGTTTAGGTTCATGAAGTATCCAGAAGCATTTGATGTTATTGTCATCGGCGGTGGTCATGCCGGCACCGAGGCCTGCCTCGCTGCGGCGCGCATGGGTTGTAAAACCCTGCTGCTGACCCACAATATTGAGACTTTGGGTCAAATGTCCTGCAATCCAGCCATTGGCGGCATCGGTAAAAGCCACCTGGTCAAGGAAATTGATGCCCTGGGTGGCGCTATGGCAAAGGCCACCGATCGCGGTGGCATCCAGTTCCGCATTCTCAATGCCCGCAAGGGACCTGCGGTGAGAGCTACCCGCGCCCAGGCCGACCGCATTCTCTACAAAGCGGCGATACGGGAGATTCTTGAAAACCAGAGCAACCTGAGTATTTTTCAGCAGGCCGTCGACGATCTGATTATCGAAAGTGATAGGGTTGTGGGGGCAATCACCCAGATGGGGGTTCGCTTTTACGCCCCAGCCGTGGTGTTGACCGCTGGCACCTTTCTCGGCGGAAAAATTCACATCGGGCTTGAAAATCACGCCGGTGGTCGCGCCGGAGATCCGCCATCAATTACCCTGTCCCAGCGCTTGCGGGAGTTACCCCTGCGGGTCGATCGCCTTAAAACCGGAACTCCTCCCCGTATCGATGCCCGCTCCGTGGATTTTTCCGGACTGGCTGAGCAGTGGGGGGATACGCCGATTCCCGTAATGTCCTACACCGGCTCGCTGGCGGAGCATCCTCGCCAAACCTGCTGCTGGATTACCCATACCAATGAAAAAACCCACGATATCATTCGCGGCGGTATGGACAGATCGCCGATGTACACCGGGGTTATCGAAGGCATAGGCCCCCGCTACTGCCCGTCCATTGAAGACAAGGTGGTGCGCTTTGCCGACAAGGATAATCATCAGGTTTTTATCGAACCCGAAGGCCTCAACACTCACGAGCTCTACCCCAACGGCATCTCCACATCGCTGCCTTTCGATGTTCAGCTCAACCTGGTGCGCTCGATAAAAGGCTTTGAAAATGCACATATTTCCCGGCCGGGTTATGCCATTGAATACGATTTTTTCAATCCCCAGGATCTCAAATATTCCCTGGAGACGAAGCATATTCGCGGTTTGTTTTTTGCCGGCCAGATCAACGGCACCACCGGCTATGAAGAGGCCGCCGCGCAAGGGCTGCTGGCGGGACTCAATGCCGGGCTTCAGGTTCAGGGGCGCGAGCCCTGGTGTCCGCGGCGGGATGAGGCCTATATCGGGGTGCTTGTCGACGATCTGATCACCATGGGCACCCATGAACCCTACCGCATGTTCACCAGTCGGGCAGAATACAGATTGCTGCTGCGGGAAGATAACGCCGATCTGCGCCTCACCGAAAAAGGCCGTGAGCTCGGTGTGGTTGACAACCATCGCTGGACACTGTTCTGCACCAAGCGCGAAACCATGGAGGCGGAAAGGCAACGCTTAAAAACCACCTGGATACAGCCGGCCTCATCAGCCGCTGAAGTCTTAAATACGATCAGCGCCAACCCGCTGGTTCGTGAATACAACCTCTTTGAATTGCTCAAGCGCCCGGAAATGAATTACCGTTTGCTGGCCAATCTCAAAGGTGAGGGGGTGAGCGACCCCCAGGTGGCAGAGCAGATAGAAATTGAAGCCAAGTATGCGGGTTATATTGAACGCCAGCAGGAAGAGATCGAGCGCTTGCGCAAAAATGAAAATACGCCCATTCCCACTGATTTCAATTACGATGAGGTCAAGGGGCTTTCCAACGAAGTGCGCCAGAAATTGGTTAATGCCAGGCCGGAAACCCTCGCCAGAGCATCCCGAATCCAGGGAGTCACGCCGGCAGCCATATCGTTGTTGTTGATTTATCTGAAGAAAAAATCAGTTTCCAGCCTGTCTTCGGAAAAGATTGCCTAACGCCTGTGACGACAACCGTGGAAGATGTACTCCGTCAAGGGCTTGCTCAGCTTGGACTTGATCTCACGAATGCCCAGATCGGGCAGTTGCTCAGATATTTGGAGCTGTTGCAACAGTGGAACAAGGCCTACAACCTTACTGCCATCACAGATCCGCTGGAAATGGTTCGCCTCCATTTGCTGGACAGTTTGGCGATTCTGCCTTTTCTCAGGGGAGAGCGGTTCATCGATGTGGGTACAGGGCCCGGTCTCCCCGGTATTCCTCTGGCTATCGCCATGCCAGACCGGCACTTCACGCTGCTCGACAGCAACGGCAAGCGGGTGCGGTTTCTTTTTCAGGTGAAGGTGGCTCTGGGGCTTGCCAATGTCGCTGAAATTCATTCCCGGGTCGAGTCCTTTAAGCCGCAACAGGGCTTTGACGGCATTATCAGCAGAGCCTTTACATCGCTGGCGGAAATGGTGACCAAAACCCAGCACTTCCTCGCCGCCGACGGGGTTTTCTTTGCCATGAAAGGGCGTTTTCCCGAGAAAGAGTTGAGCGAACTGCCAAAACCCTATAATGTCTTCACCTCCCACAGGTTGGAGATTCCCGGAGTTGACGGGGAGCGCCATTTGCTGGAAATTGTCCATTAACCAATTGGAACACCATTTTGACTCGCATATACACCATCGCCAACCAGAAGGGCGGAGTGGGGAAAACCACCACCAGTGTTAATCTGGCGGCGTCCCTGGCCACCTATGGCAAGCGCATATTGCTGGTGGATATGGATCCTCAGGGCAATGCCACCATGGGTTCCGGTGTCGACAAAAACAGCCTCGACGCCTCGGTGTACGATGTCATTGTCGGCAAAGCCACTCCCGACCAGGTTATTCGCCGCAATGACGAAGCCCGGATCGATATCCTTCCGGCGAACCGCGATCTCACCGCTGCTGAGGTGGAATTGTTGCAACTGGCCGGCAAGGAAAATCGCCTTCGTCACGGTTTGATGCGAGTGGCGGCCAATTACGATTACATCATTATCGACTGCCCGCCCTCCCTGAGCATGCTCACCATCAATGCCCTTGCCGCCTGCCAGGGGGTTATTATTCCGGTTCAGTGCGAATACTACGCCCTTGAAGGACTGAGTGATCTGGTGGGAACCATCAAGCGTATCGCCAAGGTGGTCAACCCGTCCCTGCAGGTGAGCGGTATTCTGAGAACCATGTATGATCCCCGCAGTTCTCTGACGAACGAAGTATCATCCCAGCTCCACCAGTTTTTTGGCGACCGGGTGTATCGCACCACCATTCCCCGCAATGTGCGCCTGGCGGAAGCCCCCAGTTATGGCAAGCCCGCGAACATCTACGATCGCAACTCCAGGGGAGCCATTGCCTACCTGGGGCTGGCCGGGGAAATTATCAGGCGCAACAAAGAACAGGCCGGGTGATGGCGGTGCTCGGCAGAAAACGAAGGAAGCCATAAATGTCTGGAAAACGTAAAGGTCTTGGCCGTGGTCTGGATGCCCTGTTGGGCACTTCCGTGTTGGATACCCCTGCATCTGTTGAACTGGGCGATAACCAGCCTGCTGTTGGCGCCGAGAGTCCGGATGGCACCCTCAAAAACATCGCCATCGAGTTTTTGCAGCGGGGCAAATACCAGCCGCGCCGGGACATGCACCCTGAAGCCCTGGAAGAGCTGGCGGACTCCATTCGCATTCAGGGTATCATGCAGCCCATCGTTATTCGCCCCATTGGTGAAGACCGCTACGAAATCATTGCCGGCGAGCGCCGCTGGCGGGCAGCGCAAATGGCCGGGCTCGACGAAGTCCCGGCACTGATTCGCCATGTCACCGATGAGGCGGCCATCGCCATGGCGCTGATCGAAAATATTCAACGCGAAGACCTCAACCCCATTGAAGAAGCCGCAGCCCTGAACCGCCTGCAAAAAGAATTTGACTTAACCCAGCAGGAAGTTGCCCGCGCAGTCGGCAAGTCCAGAGCCACCGTGGCCAATCTGATGAGGTTGTTGGCGTTGGAAAGCCATGTGCGAACCATGCTCGAGCGCGGCGATATTGAAATGGGGCACGCCAGAGCGCTGCTGGCTCTGGGCGGGCAAAAGCAGATAGAGGCGGCGCGACTTGTCGTTGGCCGGGGAATGACGGTGCGCCAGACAGAAGCCCTGGTGAAAAAGCTGCTCAGCGAAACAACGGCCGCGGTTAAATCAGCTCATACCCTGGATTCAGACATTGTCAGGCTTCAGGACAAAGTGGCCGAGACTGTGGGGCTTCCCGTCAATATGCACCACAGCGCTTCGGGCAAGGGCAAGGTTACCTTTTCCTACAGCAAGCTTGAAGAATTAGAGGGCTTGCTTGAACGCTTGAACGTCAGTCTCAGCGACCATTGAATACTGTTGGCAGTATTTGTGCCGGCACAATAGGTTCAGTGACAGCTTATTTGGCTTAAAGTAGATCAAATTTCGGAACCTGTTGAATAAGCAGGGGGAAAAATCTATAATTGCCGCCGCTTGATAGTCAGCTGACCGCCAGGTGGCCAACCAGCGGGTTCAGATTGGGGTTCGGTTTATCCATGGGCACAATCGCAAAACCGCCGATATACAGGGTCACCATTGCGCAGTTATTGATAGCCGTAATTGCCAGTGCCCTGTTTGCTCTGGTAGATCTGGTCAAAGGTTACTCGTTTTTGATTGGATGCCTGATACAGATTGCAGGCAGTGCATATTTTGCCAGGCTCGCCTACCGACACCAGGGAGCCAGGCAGGTAAGAACAATGGTGCAGGCGATGTACCTTGGCGAATCAGGAAAAATCCTGCTCTCTGCCGCTATCTTCGCAGCCGTTTTTATCCTTGTTAAGCCGTTGAGTGCGGTTTTAGTGTTTGTTGGCTACATTGTCATGTCCACTGTGCATGTTGTGCTCGCTGCAAACCTGATCAAACATAAAATGTCACACTTTAGTAATAGGCCTTAAAGAGAGATACAGACCTATGGCAGGCGCAACACAGACGACAACGGAATACATTCAGCACCACCTCCAGAACCTGGTTTATGGAAAACACCCTGATGGTAGTTGGGGGTTTGCTCATTCCATTGAAGAAGCGCAGCAAATGGGATTCTGGGCAGTCCACGTCGACTCCATGCTCTGGTCTATCGGCCTCGGCGCTGTCTTTTGTTTTTTGTTTCGCAGGGTCGCCGCCAAGGCGTCCACCGGTGTACCTTCCGGCCTGCAAAGTTTTGTTGAGCTGATTGTCGAATTTGTCGATGGTGCAGTTAAAGACGCCTTCCACGGCAAAAATAAACTCGTAGCTCCCCTCGCCCTGACGATCTTTGTCTGGGTTTTCCTGATGAACCTGATGGATCTGATTCCTGTGGATCTGATTCCCTGGCTGCTCAGTCTCGCCGGCGTTCATTATCAGAAAATCGTCCCCTCCACCGACGTCAATATCACCATGGGCATGGCGTTGTCGGTATTTGCCCTGATGATCTACTACTCGTTCAAGATCAAGGGTGTCGGTTTTATCAAAGAGCTGACTCTGCACCCCTTCAACCATTGGGCACTGATTCCGGTCAACCTGTTTATGGAAGTGGTCGGCCTGCTGGCAAAGCCTTTCTCTCTGGGTTTGCGGCTGTTCGGTAACATGTATGCCGGTGAAATGATTTTCATTCTTATCGCAACCATGTACAGTGCCGGTCTGATTCTGGGTATCTTTGGCGGCTTTCTGCAAATGGGCTGGGCCATTTTCCATATCCTGATCATCACCCTGCAGGCGTTTATCTTCATGGTGTTGACCGTGGTATACCTGAGCATGGCTCACGAAGATCACTGATTTTTTACTTTTAACCTTAACAACCTTAAATATCTCAAAACTAGGAGAAATACATGGAACTCATCATTATCGCTGCTGCCATCATGCTTGGTCTGGGCGCACTGGGCGCTGCTGTTGGTATGGGCTTGCTGGGTGGAAAACTCATTGAAGGCACTGCCCGTCAACCAGAACTTGGCCCCATGCTGCAAGGTAAAATGTTCCTGCTCGCCGGCCTGATCGACGCTGTGCCCATCATCGGTGTTGGTATTGCCATGTACCTGATCTTCGTTGTTGCTCCCAGTGTTGGCGCCTAAGCGATATACGCATTGCTAATTAACCGAAACAATAAACGTGAGGTTTAAGGCGTGAATATCAATTTAACGCTGTTCGGCCAAATGGTCACATTTGCCGTCTTTGTGTTGTTCTGCATGAAGTACGTATGGCCGGCAATCACTAACGCGATGGAAACACGTGCCAACAAGATCGCGGACGGCCTCGATGCCGCCGATCGCGCCATGCGGGATCTTGAGTTGGCGCAGAACAAAGCGTCAGAACAAATGAAAGAAGCGAAGAAAGAAGCTGCGGCACTGATTGAGCAAGCCAACAAGCGCGCCAGTCAGATCGTCGAGGAAGCCAAAGATCAGGCGCGCGCCGAAGGCGATCGTCTGAAAGCGGCGGCTCGAGCCGAAATCGAACAGGATATCAACCGCGCCCGGGAAGAACTCCGCGGTCAGGTTGCTGTTCTCGCCCTGGCGGGAGCAGAAAAAGTTCTCGGTGCTTCAATCGATGCAAACGCCAACCGTGAGCTGGTCGACAAACTGGCGGCTCAGCTCTAACGAGGTTTGATATGGCGGAATTGAGTACTCTGGCTCGGCCCTACGCCAAAGCGGTTTTTGAATACGCCCAGGCGAGCGGCGCTCTTGAGCAGTGGTCTTCTGCACTGGCTGTGCTCAGTGCTGTGGTCTCACAAGAGACAATGCAAAAACTGCTCAGCAGCCCGGAACTGACAACCCAGCAACAGGCGGCGACATTGTTTGACGTCTGTGCCGAGTCCCTGGATGACAAAAGCCGGAATTTGGTGCAACTGCTCGCTGAAAACCGGCGTTTGCCGTTGTTGCCGTTCATTCGCGAACAGTTTGAAGCACTGAAACTGCAGCGCCAGCAATCCGTTGATGTGGAGCTGGTCTCGGCGCAACCCCTGGATCAGGCGCAGCAGGGCAAGCTGGTGCAGGCCTTGGCCAGAAAACTGGAACGCAGTGTCAATATCACCACCTCTGTAGATGAATCTCTGCTGGGCGGCGTGTTGATCAGAGCCGGTGACACAGTCATCGACGGCAGTGTTCGCGGCCGTTTGACCAAGCTGGCTGAAGCATTAAATTCCTAGTATTAAGAACACTAGTTTCAAGAACCTAGTTTTAAGAACACGGGGATCGAGGAATCGACCATGCAGCAATTGAATCCATCTGAAATCAGCGAAATCATCAAGCAGCGCATAGAGCGCCTTGATATTTCAACCGAAGCCCAAAACGAGGGCACCATTGTTTCCGTCTCCGATGGCATCGTGCGTATTCACGGCCTCGGCGAGGTTATGTACGGCGAAATGATTGAATTTGACGGCGGCCTCTACGGCCTTGCCCTCAACCTCGAGCGCGATTCCGTCGGCGCCGTCGTTCTCGGTGACTATAAAGGTCTGGTCGAGGGCAAAAAAGCCCGTTGTACCGGAAGAATCCTGGAAGTACCCATCGGTCCCGAACTGGAAGGCCGTGTTGTTGACGCTCTGGGTAACCCCATTGACGGCAAAGGCCCTATCAATGCCAAACTCACCGACGCCATTGAAAAAGTGGCTCCCGGCGTTATTGAGCGCAAGTCTGTTGATCAGCCGGTACAGACAGGCCTCAAAGCCATTGACGCCATGGTTCCCGTCGGTCGCGGCCAGCGCGAGCTCATCATCGGCGACCGCCAGATCGGTAAAACCGCCATTGCCATCGACACCATCATCAACCAAAAGAACACTGGCATTAAATGTGTTTATGTTGCTGTCGGCCAGAAGAGCTCCACCGTTGCCAATATCGTGCGCAAGCTCGAAGAGCACGGCGCCATGGACCACACGGTTGTGGTTGCGGCTACGGCTTCAGACCCCGCAGCGATGCAGTACCTGGCGCCCTACGCCGGTTGTACCATCGGCGAGTACTACCGCGACCGCGGTCAGGACGCGCTGATCATTTACGATGACCTGACCAAGCAAGCCTGGGCCTATCGTCAAATCTCCCTGCTGCTCAAGCGTCCCCCCGGTCGTGAAGCCTATCCCGGTGACGTTTTCTATTTGCACTCCCGTTTGTTGGAACGCGCCTCCCGCGTCAACGCCGACTATGTTGAAAAATTCACCAACGGTGAAGTCAAAGGCAAAACCGGTTCCTTGACTGCTCTGCCCATTATTGAAACCCAGGCCGGCGACGTCTCTGCATTCGTTCCCACTAACGTGATCTCCATCACCGATGGTCAGATCTTTGTTGAGTCGAACCTTTTTAACTCCGGTATCCGCCCTGCGATGAACGCCGGTCTGTCGGTATCCCGTGTTGGTGGTTCCGCGCAAACCAAGATCATCAAAAAGCTCGGCGGCGGTATTCGTCTCGCCCTGGCTCAGTACCGGGAACTGGCGGCCTTCTCCCAGTTCGCCTCCGACCTCGATGAGGCTACCCGCGCCCAGCTTGAGCACGGTGAGCGCGTTACCGAACTGATGAAGCAGGCACAGTATTCGCCCCAGAGCGTTGCCGAAATGGGCGTGGTGCTCTACGCGGCCAACGAAGGTTACCTGAAAGCCATCGAAGTCAAGAAGGTGGGTGATTTTGAAGCCGCTCTGCTCTCTTACATGAAAGCGGAACACGGTGATCTGATGAACCAGGTCAACCAGACAGGCGACTGGAACGGCGACATCGAGGCCAGCTTCAAGGCTGCTCTCGATAAGTTTGTAGCCACCCAAACTTGGTAAGGATCAGTGCGCTGATCCCACTTACCGGAAATCGGAAGCGGACCAAAACGGAGTAGCCAAACAGCTTATGGCAGTCGGAAAAGAAATTAAAACCAAGATCACCAGTGTGAAAAGCACACAGAAGATCACCAGTGCGATGGAACTGGTTGCGGCGAGCAAAATGCGCCGCGCCCAGGATCGTATGTCCCTCGGCAAGCCCTATGCCCAGCGCATGAGGGCTGTTATCGGCCATATCGCCAATGCGCAATCTGAATACCGTCACCAGTATCTGGAAGAGCGGGAGGTGAAGCGTGTCGGTTACATCATCGTCTCCACCGATCGCGGCCTTTGCGGTGGTTTGAACATCAACCTGTTCAAGGTTGTCGTCAAAGCCATGAAAGAGTGGCAGGAGAAAGGTGTTGCCATTGATCTCTGTGCCGTGGGCGCCAAGGCGGCAACGTTTTTTGGCAGCCTCGGCGGCAATATTGTCGCCACCGTAAAAGATCTCGGTGATCAGCCTTCGGCGGCGGATCTGATCGGCAGCGTTAAAGTCATGCTCGACGCCTACGACGACGGCAAGATTGATCGCCTCTATGTGGTTAACAATACCTTCGTTAACACCATGACCCAAAAGCCGGAGATTCAGCAATTGCTGCCCCTGCTTCCGGAAAAGAGCGAAAAACTGGGTCACCACTGGGACTATATCTACGAGCCCGACGCCCAGGATCTCCTCGACGGCCTGCTGACCCGCTATATCGAATCTCAGGTGTATCAGGGTGTCGTGGAAAACAACGCCTGCGAACAGGCGGCGCGCATGATTGCCATGAAGAACGCCACCGAAAATGCCGGTGAACTGATCGGCGAGTTGCAGCTTATCTACAACAAGGCGCGCCAGGCGGCGATTACCCAGGAGCTGTCCGAAATTGTCGGCGGCGCAGCAGCGGTTTAAGGCAGTTTTTTCACACGAAAATTTGGCCACCAAAGAATTTTGCAAGATTTTAAGAGGAAGCGGAAATGAGTAGCGGACGTATAGTTCAAATCATCGGTGCGGTGATCGACGTGGAATTTCCCCGTGATCAGGTACCCAGTGTTTATGATGCGCTGTTGGTCGATGAAAAAGATCTGACCCTGGAAGTTCAGCAACAGCTGGGTGACGGTGTCGTGCGCAGTATCGCCATGGGCGCCTCCGAAGGTCTCAGCCGTGGCCTTGCGGTTTCCAACACCGGAGCACCGATTTCGGTGCCCGTGGGTAAAGGAACCCTGGGACGAATCATGGACGTATTGGGCAAGCCCGTTGACGAAGCGGGTCCCATCGACTGCGACCAGACAGCGCCTATTCACAGAGCCGCCCCCACCTACGCAGAGCAATCCTCAGCGATCGAAATTCTCGAAACCGGCATCAAGGTAATCGACCTGATCATGCCTATCGCCAAAGGCGGCAAGGTTGGTCTCTTCGGTGGTGCCGGTGTAGGTAAAACCGTAACCCTGATGGAACTGATCAACAATATCGCCGTACAGCAGCAGGGTCTGTCTGTATTTGCCGGTGTTGGTGAGCGTACCCGTGAAGGTAACGACTTCTACTACGAAATGAAAGAAGCGGGCGTTCTCGACAAAGTGGCCATGGTGTACGGCCAGATGAACGAACCCCCAGGTAACCGTCTGCGCGTCGCCCTGTCCGGTTTGACCATGGCGGAATACTTCCGCGACGAAGGCCGTGACATCCTCATGTTCGTCGACAACATTTATCGTTATACCCTGGCTGGTACCGAAGTATCGGCACTGCTGGGTCGTATGCCATCTGCGGTGGGTTACCAGCCAACACTGGCGGAAGAGATGGGCGTTCTTCAGGAGCGCATCACCTCCACCAAAACCGGTTCCATCACCTCCTTCCAGGCGGTATACGTTCCTGCGGATGACTTGACCGACCCCTCGCCAGCCACCACCTTTGCTCACTTGGATGCAACCCTGGTACTGTCGCGCTCCATTGCCGAGCTGGGTATTTACCCGGCGGTAGATCCACTGGACTCCACGTCCCGTCTGCTCGACCCTCTGGTTATCGGTAACGAGCACTACGACGTTGCCCGCGGTGTTCAGACGGTACTGCAGCGCTACAAAGAGCTGAAGGACATCATTGCCATTCTCGGCATGGACGAGCTCTCTGAAGAAGATAAGCTGGTGGTCGCCCGCGCCCGTAAAATCCAGCGCTTTTTGTCCCAGCCCTTCTTCGTGGCAGAAGTGTTCACCGGCAGCCCCGGCAAATACGTTTCTGTAAAAGAAACCATTTCCAGCTTTAAAGGTATCCTCAATGGTGATTACGATCACCTGCCCGAGCAGGCCTTCTACATGGTTGGTGGCATCGAAGAAGCTGTTGAAAAGGCCGCTAAGTAACCGCTGACAAGAGGCTAGATTATGGCGATGACTGTTCACTGCGATATAGTTAGTGCTGAAGAATCCCTGTTTGCAGGACTGGTGGAAATGATCGTTGTTTCCGGCTCTCAGGGCGATTTGGGTGTGAACTTCGGTCACGCCCCGCTACTCACTGATCTGAAGCCAGGTCCTGTGCGTATCATCAAGCAAAACGGTGAGGAAGAGATTTACTATCTTTCCGGTGGCTATATCGAAGTTCAGCCCCACAGCGTCTCCATACTTGCGGATACGGCGCTGAGGGCAGATGATCTCGATGAAGCCTCTGCACTGGAAGCCAAAAAACTGGCGGAACAGCAAATGCAGAACCAGAGTGGCGAGTTTAATTACTCCCGCGCGGCCTCCCAGCTCGCTGAAGCGGCGGCTCAATTGCGGACGATTGAAGAAATTCGCCGCAAGGCCAAGAAATAAACCGAGTTCGCAGAGTAAAGCTTGTGCCTTTGAAGGCAACGTAGAAAAAGGGCAGCTTAAGCTGCCTTTTTTTGTGAGCGCTGTTCTTGGCGGAGCATCGACGAACAATGGTCATTAGCATTTCGTCAAACGGGGCATTGGGCATAAAATAGCAAAAACAGAGGAGACCTTGATGGCGATTGATGTAGTAATACTTGCGGCAGGCAAAGGCACACGCATGAAATCCTCCCTGCCCAAAGTCCTTCACCCGCTGGCGGGAAAACCCCTGCTGGCTCACGTCATCGACACAGCCAAAACCCTGCCTAACGCCAGTATCAGCGTGGTCATTGGTCACGGCGGCGAGCAAATTTGCCAGGCCTTTGCCAATCACAACATTCAGTGGATTACCCAGCAACAACAACTGGGCACCGGCCATGCGGTAGAGCAGGCGACACCCTTTATCCACGACAATTCGGTGGTGCTGATTCTGTATGGCGATGTCCCACTAATCGCACCGGCCACCCTTGCCCGCTTGATCGAAAAAGTCAGCGCTTCCTCTCTGGCTTTGCTAACGGTGGCGATGGACGATCCCACCGGGTATGGCCGTATCCTTCGCGATCAGCAGGGCGCAGTGGTGGCCATTGTTGAGGAAAAAGATGCCACGCCAGAGCAGAAGCTGATCAGCGAAGTGAATACCGGAGTTATGGCGCTGCGAGCCGAACAGCTAAAAACCTGGCTGCCCCGGCTGGAAAACAGCAACGCCCAGGGCGAATACTATCTGACCGATCTGATCGCCATCGCCGCGCAGGCAGGGACAAAAATTGCCACTCTTCAACCCGACCATAGTATGGAAACCCAGGGCGTCAACAGCCGCAGCCAGCTCCACGAACTGGAACGTTATTACCAGCGTCAACAGGCCGAAAAACTCATGGCTGCCGGTGTCACCATCGCCGATGCCAACCGTTTTGATTGCCGTGGCAGTCTCAGTTGCGGCAGCGACTGTTTTATCGACATAAATACGCTATTTGAGGGCGAGGTAGTACTGGGCGCCAATGTCACCATAGGCGCCAACTGCGCTATTAAAGATGCAGTGATCGGCGATAACGTGGTGATCAAAGCCAACACGGTAATTGAAGGCCCGGCAACCCTGGAAGACAACGTTGAAGTCGGTCCCTTTGCCCGGCTGCGACCGGGAACCCTGCTGCGCAGAGCCGCCCGCATCGGCAATTTTGTCGAAACCAAAAAATCCGACATCGGCGCTGGCAGCAAGGTCAACCACCTCAGCTACATTGGCGATGCCACCATTGGTGAGCATGCCAATATCGGCGCGGGAACCATCACCTGTAACTACGATGGCGTCAACAAATTCCATACCCAAATCGGCGACGGCGCTTTTATCGGTTCCAACACCGCCCTGGTTGCGCCGGTGACGGTGGGCAAAAATGCCACTGTAGGTGCAGGCTCCACCATTACTCGGGATGTGGGCGCCAACAATCTGGCGGTTGCCCGCGGCCGTCAAAAAAACCTCGACGCTTGGCAGCGACCCCAGAAACTGAAAAAGGATTAGTCTATGTGCGGCATTGTTGGTGCTATAGCCCAGCGCAACGTCAATGAAATTTTGGTGGAAGGTCTGCGCAGGCTTGAATATCGCGGCTACGATTCGGCGGGTATCGCCATTATCGATGGCAACCAGCAGCTTCAGGCGCGCAAAACCGTCGGTAAAGTGGCGGCGCTGGAAACCCTTTTGGCACAGCAACCCACTCAGGGCCATCTCGGCATTGCCCATACCCGCTGGGCAACTCACGGTGTTCCCAGCGAAGTGAATGCTCACCCACACCGCTCTGGCGGCATTGCCGTGGTTCACAACGGCATCATTGAGAACCACGTTCAGTTGCGCCAGCAATTGCAGGACAGCGGCTATACCTTTGTCTCCCAGACAGACACCGAAGTCATCGCCCACCTCCTTCACCAGCTCTCAGCCAATGGCGGCAGTCTTGCCGACAGAGTGAGTCAGGTGGTGGCGCAACTTGAGGGCGCCTACGCCCTTGCGGTTATCGATGCCGCAGAGCCGAATGTGCTGGTTGGCGTGCGCCACGGCAGCCCCCTGGTATTGGGAGTTGGTATCGAAGAAAACTTTTTGGCCTCGGATCAGATGGCGCTGCGCCAGGTTACCGATCGCTTTGTGTTTCTCGAAGAAGACGATCTTGTTGAAGTGCACCGGGAAAGCTTCTCGATCAGGAATAAAGCCGGCAACCCGGTGAATCGGCAAATTTCCCGTCTCGAAGGTGGCACCGGCGAGAGTGACAGAGGCCACTACCGCCACTTTATGCTCAAGGAAATTTACGAACAGCCCGCGGTTTTGGCGGCCACCCTGCAGGGGCGCATCAGCGACAAACACCTCATGGTGGAGTCCTTTGGCCAGGCGGCCGGCGCGCTGCTGGCCGAAGTCAAACATATTCACCTGGTCGCCTGTGGCACCAGCTACCATGCCGGCCTTGTCGCCAAATACTGGATTGAAAGCCTGGCGCGCATTCCCTGCCAGGTGGAAGTCGCCAGCGAATACCGCTACCGCGATGTGGTGGTGCCGGAGAAAACCCTGTTTGTGTCCATCTCCCAATCCGGCGAAACCGCCGACACTCTGGCGGCATTGCGCGACGGCAAAACTGCCGGTTATCTGGGTTCGCTGACGGTGTGCAACGTTGCCAACAGCTCCCTGGTGCGGGAGTCGGATCTGTCATTGATGACCCAGGCCGGCCCCGAAATTGGCGTTGCCTCAACCAAAGCCTTTACCACCCAGCTGGTTGCCCTGCAAATGCTGGCTATCGCCTTGGCCAAAACCCGTGGCCTCGGCAGTGAACAGGAGCATCAACTGATCGAGGCGCTGCACCAGCTGCCCGCCCTCGCCACCAGGGTTCTCGAGCTGGACAAAGAAATTGAAAACACCTTTGAGTGCTTTGTCGAAAAACACCACGCCCTTTTCCTGGGTCGCGGTGAGCAGTACCCCATTGCCCTGGAGGGTGCGCTAAAACTCAAGGAAATTTCCTATATTCATGCCGAGGCCTATCCCGCCGGTGAGCTCAAACACGGCCCCCTGGCATTGGTGGACGATGACATGCCCGTTGTGGCTGTAGCCCCCAATAACGACCTGCTGGAAAAACTCAAATCCAACCTTCACGAGGTTCAGGCGCGGGGCGGCAAACTCTATGTCTTTGCCGACGCCAATGCCGGGTTTAAGAATGAAGCCGGTATCACCGTCATCAACCTGCCCCATGTGCCGAAAAGTCTGGAACCCATTATCTACACCATCCCCTTACAACTATTGGCATACCATGTCGCCGTACTCAAAGGTACGGACGTGGATCAGCCCCGTAACCTGGCGAAGTCGGTGACAGTGGAATAAAAGCCAGCAAATCTCTGCACTCTGTGCCCCAAAAACTTGAAACAGAGAATCTAAAGCGGATGGCAGACAGGCTCTTCAGGGCTGGCGAATCCACAGCGAAACAGTTGCAGATCCGCCGTGACCCGCTGTAGTGACAGCTTAGCGGCGAGCACCTCTTCTCGGTGGAAAATACCACCAGGCCGCCAGTACGAGCAAAGCGAAAACTGTATACACAACTGCGAATAACCAGGGTGGCGCCTCGAAGTACAAAACCCGCTGGATCCAGTACTCAACAAAACTGGCGCTGTACGAGGCCTCCCCTGCCTGCCGGCGCAGCCAGGACTCAAGAACCGTGAGCGGGCAGATCCTGCCGAGCCAGGCCTGCGCAACCACAATACCAATGGCCGCAGCATGGGCAAGGCGAAACCACAGGTTGTTGACCCAGCACCAGCGGCGAAGATTGCCGATAAGGATAACCGCCAAGCCGCCGACGACAAACAGGACAATAGCGAAGTGCACGAGAAGCACTGTATCGGCGAGGAGTTGATACCAAGGGCTTTCCATTCCTGTCGTTTAACTCCGCAAGCAGGTGCGCGGCTTTATCCCGTCGGCGGCACTATCAACAATCTTCACGAGAACCCTGCCCGAGAAACCTGGATACCAACCACCCCAAAGTGGCTCCAGCTCCAGCGACGATCAAACCCAATATAACAGCAATGATTAAGGCCAGTGGCCAAAGGTTGTGACGGCTGGGTTCCATGATCCCTTCAACGACAACCCGCACCATCAATACAGCGGGGAATACAGATCCAACATTAACTAACCCCTGGATGAAACCGAAGCGGCTAGCCAACACCGCCGCTGCAACGAAGGCCACCAGGATCCCGATCCCGAAAAATGAATTGGGCACGGTGACATCGGTGTACGGAATTGACCAAAAAGGAATGCCGGCAATGAAGAAGCACAATAGAAATGCGCCAATCTTCACTTTCTTCGGTGTCCACAGGTGGTTTGTTGCCATGGCAGGTTGTCTGGTAAACAATGTAGGTGTTAGGCATGAGCCAGTTTGAGACCGGCAATGCCCGCACAAATTAGCGCCAAACTCACTAGCTTGAGAGCGCCAGCTGGCTCGCCAAGCAAAAATATACCCAAAACAGCCGTACCAACAGCGCCAATGCCGACCCATATTGCGTAGGCTGTACCGACCGGCAAGTTTTTCACCGCCAAGCCTAGCAAGACAAAACTGGCAACCAATGAAAAAACTGTTCCCAGCGTAGGCCAGAGCTTGGTGAAGCCATTGGTGTACTTTAAGCCAATTGCCCAGCCAATCTCCAAAAGACCCGCTATAAACAAAAAAATCCAGCTCATAACATCTCCAAAAGGTATAACGGCGGTATTATGCAGTGGCAAAATCAACTTTTTGCCTTTCAGGGGAAAAGTTTATGTTTTTGTTAGTTTTGGAACCAAGGGAACCAATTGCCGCCATGCCTGCCCAGGAAAGACGGCTCTCATTTAAGTCTCAGTGTCCTGGGTATGCTTCAAACTCCTTACTACTTCAGGTTTAAGGACAACAGTTTCCGTTTATTCCGCACAAGAGTGCTGCGTTCAGGCGGGAGTCTTGAAAAATCAATCAAGTCCAGATTCCCGCCCTTCGGGGCTTTGCCTGGTTGTAAGAGGTTCCTTAACCCTCGGCTGACATGAAGTGAGTAGCACATAGTTTATTGCCTGCTGGATCGCGCAAATAAGCAAGATAGAGCTTCATGTCACCACTGGTTCGAATGCCGGGAGGATCTTCGCAAGTTGTCCCTCCATTTGCCACACCGGCGGCATGCCATGTCTCAACCAATGCTGGACTACTGACGCTAAAACCAATGGTCATACCATTGCCATGGGTTGCTGGCTCACCATTGATCGGCTTGGTGATGCCCAGCAAACCTTCTGGACTCATATAAAGGCAACGACCCATCTCATCGATAAAGCCTGCTGGATAGTCCAACACAGCCAGAATGGCATCATAGAAAACTTTTGACTTTTCAATATCGTTTGAACCGATCATTACATGGCTAAACATAGGGCATTCTCCTTTTTTCAGGTGTGTGTTCTACGCGGCAGCATACACGTTCTATTGCCTGGCAGGGTACGGTGACAGGTCTTAAATTGTGAACAACTTGGAATTCAGGATTCAAGTAACCCTGGCGGGAAACCCTTGTTCGGTTGCAAGTATTAGCGCACCTGATGCAGAAATGCGGTAACTGCATTGGATTAAGTGCATTGTTGTTTATAAAGGGCAATAGCCCTCAAGTCATTTGAGTGCAAAGCAGGTTCAATATTTTCTTGTCTATTTGGCGGTTGGCTCTAGCCTATTTTCATCAGTATTTTCACTGCTTGCGCCATCGCTGTCAGGAGGCTTGAGCGCACTTGCCGTTGACGGCCGATTTTGATCAGGCACTCGATTTTCATCGCTTACTGTGGCTGCAGGCGGCAATTCTTTGCCGAGGTGCTGGCTGATAACCCGCTCCAGGTAGAGGGCGCTTTTGGTGGCCTGATCCACCATGCGGTGAAGTGCGCTCAATTGTTCCAGCAGCAATGCCATGCGTCTGGGGGTGAGGGTGCCGGTGGTGCCTGCACGTAATAGTTGGCTTTTAAGGGCTTGATAGTCATGTTCAAAGTTGTTGCGCTGATCCTGTAAGTCGGTGGCGGTTTGCCCGGTTTCATCGACAGTTGTCGCAGAGAGCAGGTTGACGGCGCTGCGCCACAGGTCGTTGCGGGCACTCAACAGTGTCGGCTCGTCGAGAACTGTTTGGCTATGGAGTCGGGAAAACACCAGGGCGCTTTCGCCGATTTCCACCAGGTAATGGCTGACGCGCAGGGCATCTGGCAGTAAGTTGGCGACGCGGGATTCCGCCGCGTAGCGCGCCATAGCGCTGACAAATTCACTGACATCGCCGTTGAGTTTATCCAGTGTGCGCCTGCCCATGTCCATGTGCCCGCCGCTGCCATTCTCGGCGCTAATGGCTTCCTGGGCGAGATGCTGAGCTATTCCCGCCATGCGTTTTAATTCCAGAATCAGTGCATCCAGTGCCAGCGCCGGGGCGGCAAGAATGTTTGAGTCAAGGTATTTTGGCTGACTTTCATCCTCCTCGATGGAGCGGAATCTGCGTTCCAGGAATGACACCATCCAATCGGTAATCGGCCAGGTAATGGCAATGCCGAGGAGTTTGGTCATGGTATGAAAAATGGCGAGCAACACGGCAATCTGGCTGGAAAAACCAAACAAACCGGCAATGCCGGATACCAGCCACAGCAGTGGCGACAACAGGGTGAATGCGACAATAGCCGTTATAACATTAAAAAAAACATGGGCGCTGGCAGCGCGTTTTGCCGGCGCAGTCGCGCCTATAACGGCGAGGGCTGCTGTGGAGGTGGTACCCACATTGGCGCCGATAACCATGGCGGCGGCGGCATTAAATGGCACGAGGCCGCCAGCTGCGGCGGTCAGGGTAACCGCCAGAGCGGCGCTGGAGGACTGCATCAGAATGGTCATAATCAGGCCGATAAGGGTAAAAATCAGCAGGCTGAAACCGCCGCGATCAGCCCAGCCCTCCAGTTCGATGGCGTCGCCAATATTGGCAAAGCTGTCGCGCAGAACATCGATGCCGAGAAAAAAAATACCAAAGCCCACCAAGGCCTGCCCCAGCGCCCCCCGCTGCAGTGATCCAAAGGCAATCCACAGCCCCATGCCCAGGCCGACGGCGGGCATGGCCATGGTCTGCAAATCCACATTAAAACCGAGCACAGCCACAATCCAGGATGTCAGTGTAGTGCCGAGATTGCTGCCGAAAATAATGCCGATGGACTGGGACAGGGAGAGCAGGCCCGCGTTAACAAAACCGATGGTGGCGAAAATCACCGCGCTGGACGATTGCACCATGGCGGTAATAAGAACCCCGGATGCCAGGCCGCGACCGCGGCTGCGGGTGGCGGTGGTTAGAATGGATCGCAGGGTATCGCCAGCGGCCACCTTGAGGCCGTCGGTCATCAGTCTCATGCCGAGCAAAAACAGGCCGATGCCGCCGATAAATGCCAGAACACCTGTGGTACTCAAGGAATGCCCCCCGTGGTTAGCGGTTGTCGATCTTTGGCGTTCAGTATACGCCGGGTTAAAAGCCGGAGAACAGTAGGTAGACCCGGCGCCGGCGATTGTCTTTGATCAGGGGCGCGGGATTCCAGGGCCTGTACTGCTTTTAAGTCAGCCAGGCGGCGATGCAGGTGGCAATGACAATGACCAGTAGAAACCAGCGCAGCACGGTTTGATTCACCGACACTGCAAAGCGCACCGACATCCTGACGCCAGCCACAGTGGCGGCGGCAAGGATCAGGCCGGGAATCCACAAAACCTGGTCGCGAACCACAAAGACCGCCAGGGCGACGGCGCTGAAAATGCCGGTGGCGGCCATTTTCAGCGCGTTGGCGCGCACCAGGTCGTAGCGCAAAATACCGGCCAGGGCGAAAATAAGCACAAAACCCACGCCCGCCTGAACAAAACCGCCGTAGAGTCCGGCCACAAACAACCCCATAAAACCCGCCGGGGATTCTTTCACCGACAAGGGCAGGGTTCCGGGAGGTGGGGCTACGGTTGCCGGTCGCACCACCAGCACCACGGCCATGATGACAAGGGTGATCAGGAGCACGGGTTCTAGCAGGGTTGGCGGCAGGTAGGATGCGATAAGCGAACCCACCAAAGAGCCTGAAACCGAGGGCACCAGAATGGGCACAATGGCGTCTTTGGCGAGCATGCCGTAGCGGTTGAAACCGCGAACCCCTTCAAGGGATTGCAGCAACACTCCCACCCGATTGGTGGCATTGGCAATATCTGCCGGCATGCCCAGCAGCAGTAACGCTGGCAGTGTTAGCAGGGAGCCGCCGCCGGCAAGAGTGTTGATAAAACCAGCAAAAATTCCGGCAATAACCAGAAGGCTCAGGGTCAACCAGGTGAATTCGTAGGCCATTTTGTCGTGTCGGTTGGCGGAAAGCAGGAAGGTTAGTCGGCTGAAATAAAAAAGCAAGCTGCGGCGGAGCTCTGACGCCAGTCATTTCTATGGCCGGAGTCAAGGATTTTGCTGTTTGCCTGTGGCCTCTTTCAAGGTTTGGGAATAGATTGTTTTATTGCCTGGATCAAGGGCTATGGCCTTTTTGGCTAATGCAGCGGCTTGCGCAAACCGGCCAAGGTTGATGTAGGTGTCAGCGAGATTGTTGTAGGCGGGGCCGTAATCCGGGTGGAGCTGAATGGTGTTTTTAAATGTCTTCGCCGCTTCGTGGAACTGGGCTTGGCCATAAAGATAATTGCCGTAGCCCATCAGCAGGTTTTGTGATGCCGGCCAGTGGCGCAAACCGGCTAGCCAGGCGCTTTGCTGTGCAGGGGCAGAGATAAATTGTGCTGCCTCCGCCACCGCTAAAAAATAGCTGGCTTCATTTTCAGCGAGGGGCAGTGATCCCGGTTCAAGGGCAACCATGGCCCAGTAACCGCTGCGAGCCCAGGTGCGCTCAAACAGCGCCATTGAAATAGGGTAGTGCTCGTTGATCCCCGAATGGAGAATGATTTTTTTATGGTCTATATCGTAGCCGACGACCACGGCGTAGTGCCATTTCTCATACCAGCTAAGGCCGAGGTTTTGCAGCACTAAAACCGGCTGGCCGGCGTCAACCCAGCTGAGCACGGAAGACAGGGTTGGCTGAATGATTAATGGCAGCCGCTCAAGGGATCTGGTGGCGGCGATCATTTCCACCTGAAAAGAGCCTTGCCGCTTTGGCACATAAACCTTATCGACCAGGTCTGCGGGAGCGATATCAACGGCGCTGTGGCGCAATACCATCGCCAGCGCTGCCGGACCACACTGATATTGCTCCTGGGCAAAAAAAGGCACGTTGTTGATGGCGCGCTGCGGCGCAATATGTGGTGGCGGTGAAGCTGTCAACTGCTTGGTTTGGGGTGTGCTGCTACAACCGGACAATAGGATAATGGCAACGAACAAGACAGGGTAAAGGAAAAGGATTTTCATAAAGAAAAGCCCGCCGAAAAAATGGCGGGCTTTTGAAAAATTAAAGGCGTGGGAAAATATCGATAACACCGGCCACTTCAAGAAGAATCAAAATCAACAAAACCACAGCCACAGTGCCGAGGCCATCGCCACCAGCGGGCAGGCTGTTGAGTTGTCCTTGAATCTGTTGTATTTCAGCGGAGGTCAGGCTGTTGATTCGCTCCTGCACAGATTCGGGGCTGACGCCCAGAACCAGTAGCTGGCTTTTCACATCTTCCCGCAACAATTGCTCGCTGAGGTGTTGCCTTTCAAGGTTCACTTGGGTGTTTGCGAGGATTTGCTCCGTAGAAATAATGGCCGCATGGGTGGGCACCTGTACCATGGCAAGGGAAAAAACAAAGAGGACAAACGCAACGAGGGGTTTTGGTGTCAGAACTCGAAAACTCATATGGATACTCCTTGTTTATGTGACGAGTAACAATTATAGCCAATGAAATTGAAATGGACAGGCACTGAATCACATTGCGGGGATATTTTGCCGTGAATGCCGATGTGGCCGTTGTGCCTGTTATCGTCACCGATTCAGTTTAAATTAAGTTAGCATTGCTACATTGACTGGGCATTATTCATTTCAACTTACCAGAGGAATAGCCTATGAAAACCATCAGATACCCCCTGCTTGTGGCGGCTATCAGCTTTGCTGTGTCCGCCGCCGCGGATGATATCGGCCCGGACAAAGCCATTGAGCTTGTCGAACAGGGTGCCATCAAGCATTTTCGCGAGCTCAACAAAATTGCTCTGGATTTACACCCGGAAGCCGATATTGTCGAAACGGAACTTGAAAATCACTACGGCAAGTACATCTATAAGCTGGAACTGCGGGACGCCAGTAACACCCAGTGGGATGTTCATGTGGATGCTCGAAGCGGCGAAGTGGTGAAAAATCATCAGGATAACGATGACTAGAGATAAGGCTTTTGCGCTGGCGCTTGGGCTATTTTGCCTCAGCGCCAGCGCCGCTGAACTGAGTCACAATGAGGCGCTGGAGCTGCGCCGTAAAGGTGAGCTTTTGCCCTTTGAAAGCATTCTCGGCCTGTTGTCGCAGCGTCACCCCGGGTTCCAGATCATCGAGGTGGAACTGGAAAGCAAAGCAAACAACTACATTTATGATATCGAGATATTTACGTCTGGAGGTCAGATACGGGAGTTGGAAATCGATGCCCGCAGCGGTGAGGTTCTTGACGATGAGATAGACGATTGATGAGGCTGCTGCTGGTTGAGGATAGCGTTTCTCTGGCGGACGAGATTAGCGCCCGTCTCAAGGCAGATGGCTTTGCCTGTGATTGGCTGGTAGACGGCAGGGATGCGGCTGATGCAGTGTCAATGGAAAATTATGATGTCGCCATTCTCGATCTGGGGCTTCCGGGAAAGAGTGGCCTCGAAGTTCTCGCCCAGTGGCGCAGGGCGGGCTGCCGACTGCCGGTTTTGGTGTTGACGGCCAGAAACAGTTGGAGCGATCGTATCGCGGGTTTTGAGGCCGGCGCCGATGATTATCTGGGCAAACCTTTCCACCTCGACGAGTTGGTTCTGCGGGTGCGGGCGTTGATTCGCCGCAGTTATGGCGCTGATCCTGGATCAATACTGGAGGCTCGAGGGGTGTTTCTGGATGAGACCCGACAATCGGTGCGTGTCGAGGCCAAAGATATTGGTCTTACCGGCGGCGAATTCAGCTTGCTGCGCTACCTGATGCTTAACCAGGGGCGCTTGCTGTCCAAGTACCAAATTGCCGATCATCTTTATAATGGTGAAGAAGAGCGCTCCAGTAACGTTATCGAAGTTCATATCAGCCGTTTGCGAGACAAGCTGGGCAGAGACCTTATTACCACCAAGCGTGGCCAAGGTTATATCTTTGTCGGTCTGCACCCTTGAACAGCCAACGTACCCCCCCTTCCCTGCGCCGCCAGCTATCGATGGCTGTTGTGGTGGTGATGCTGTTGCTGGTCACAGTGACCGCCCTTGGCGCCTGGCAGCTATTTCATCAGCTTCATGCCAGAGTTGCTGCGGATACCCTCAACAATAATATTGACCGACTGTTGGCGGCTATCCAAAAAAATGGCGATCAAATGTTTCTCGACACCACCCGCCTCGATGTCGGCTACAAGAGGCCTTTTTCCGGTCAGTATTTTGTTATTCAGTTAGGGGCGCAGCGCTGGCGATCGCGATCCCTCTGGGATATTGACTTGGCATTGACGGACACCGCCAGTGGCAGTGAATTGTTCGCTGTTCAGGGGCCGGGAGAGCAGCAACTTCTTGCCCTAACAAAGAAGTTGAAGCGCTTTGGCCAGCCTGTTGTCATCACCGCGGCCAACGATTTCAGTGACCTGCGAGCTGAGGCGAATCGTGCCCTGGCGCTGCTCGTCGGCTTTTGGAGCATTGCCCTGATAGCAACCCTGTTGTTGTTAAATCATTGGATTCGCCGGGCGCTGCAGCCGATGGAAGTGGCAAGGCGCCAGGTGGCGGAGATTCAGGCCGGGAGCCGGCAGCTTTTAGATGAAAGCGTTCCAGCGGAGCTATTACCCCTTATCCGCCAGGTGAACCTGTTGCTTGAAGAAACCCGGCGAGCACTGCTGCGTTCTCGCAATGCTTTGAGCAATCTTGGCCACGCCCTGAAAACGCCTCTGGCGGTACTCTCAACGCTGGTGAGCAGAGAAGAAATTCGCAAAGACGCTGACCTCTATAGCGGGCTCTGTGAGCAACTGAATCAGATTGAAGGGCGGATTCGCAGAGAGCTGGGACAGGCACAAAATGCCAACTCAGCGGCCTTCAATACAGCTTTTGTCCCCGCAAGGGATATTGCCATGCTGGTCAAGACCCTGGAGCAGGCTCACAATCGCCAACTGAGGGTTGACTGCGATTTTCAGGTGAAAACACTGCCATTTGAGCGCGAAGACATGCTCGAGCTGGTTGGCAATATTCTGGATAATGGCTTCAAATGGGCAAAAAGTGAAATTGCTGTGACCATTGTTGAACAGGACAACCAATGGATCATTACTGTTGGCGATGATGGTGACGGCATTGTCGAAGAGCCTATGCGCCATCAGGTGTTAGCCCGCGGGCAACGACTGGATGAAACTGTCGCCGGGCAGGGGTTGGGACTTGCCATTGCCGCCGATATCGTCGATGCCTACAAGGGTGACCTGAGATTGGCGCAATCCCCTCTCGGGGGGCTGGAGGTGAAAATTATTTTTCCTGCGCCAGGGCTGAAAAAGGCGACTATCAACTGACATGGACTTCACGAACGTTGAACAAGGTGCTATGGTTTCGCCATGACATTCTTCGCGATCCTCTTATCACAGATTAAACGCTGCGCTCCGGTTTTGGGCACTGGCGTCATCTTGCTTTCTTTTGGCGATTAAGGTTTTGGCACCTTAATCGCCGCAATCCTTCCAGCTCCCTTTTTTCAACCAACCGTTGCTCTGTTCTGCAGACGGGCGTGATCTGTAGATGACAAACAGCCGAGACATTTTTATGACGAAAACAACCCAAGCTCAACCAAGCCCGATTACGGTTAAGGAGAGCGATTACAGCAAACTGATGAGTTTGATAGAAAAAACAGACGACGCCAGCAGCGAAGCTCTCGACATCGAATTGGCGCGGGCAGAGATTGTCAGCGATGCACGCTTTCCCGACACCATTGTCGCCATGGGATCCACCGTGACGTTTGCCGATTTGGATAATGGCGAGGAAACCCGTGTGACCCTGGTGTTTCCCCATGAAACCGATGTCGCCGCCATGAAAATTTCGGTGCTGTCCCCGGTCGGCAGCGCCCTTATCGGCCTGGCAAAAGGCGGCGTTATCGACTGGAAGCTACCCAGTGGCAAGGTGAGGCGGTTGCAGGTTGTCAATGTCGACAATAGCGCGCTCTAACACGGTTTATGGCTTCAGCATTTCCGAGTTGCAGTACTAGTGCTCCACTTTTATCCTGGTATCGCCAATAGGGCTGGCTCTTTCACTTGTAGAAGTCAGCCCTATTGGCGATGGCGAATTCAGTTTGCCGGGTTGCAGGTTCCTGGAGGGTAGTGCGGACTCGCCGGCAACCTCGTTGTACTCGGTAATGCCATAATTGCCCTTGTCCCTACTGCCGCTGTCAGTCGGTCAGCGTGCCCGCCTGATATTCCCGGATGGCCAGTTCAATCTCATCCCTGGTGTTCATCACAAAAGGCCCGTATTGCACAACAGGCTCCTTGAGGGGCAGACCGGCTATAAGCAGTAAGGCGGCGGGCTGCTGATTCGGGTTGCTGATGGTAATGCTGTCGCCCCGACCTAGCCTTGCCAGGGATTTGGCTTCGACTCTGGTGGCGGTTTTGCCCAGGCAGGGGCTGCCGGCGAAGACATAGGCGAGCGCGTTGAAGTTACTGTCAAGATCAACAACCAGGCTGGACTCCGGTTCCAGACGAATATCCCCATAGATCACCCTGGTCTCGGCGATATCAAAAAACCCTTTGTATACCTCGCCATTTACGCTTATTTCACCGGCAATGAGTTTGATACTGGCTTTGGCGAATGGGTAAACAGGAATCTGGTCAGCGGCGATGTCGCTGTAGGATGCGGTTTTCATTTTTTCGCTGGCGGGCAGATTGACCCACAACTGGAACCCCTGCATCAGCCCCTGAGTTTGCTTGGGCATTTCAGAGTGAACAATACCCCGCCCTGCGGTCATCCATTGAACGCCGCCGTCGCTGAGCAAGCCGACATTGCCGAGGTGATCCCTGTGCTCCATTTTGCCGTGGAGCATATAGGTAACGGTTTCAAAGCCGCGATGGGGATGGGGCGGAAAGCCGCCCTGGTAATCCTGGGGCTGGTCGGAGCCGAATTCATCGAGCAGTAAAAACGGGTCGAAGTGCGCTGAACCGCTGCCGCCAAAAACCCGCAGCAGACGTACGCCGTCGCCGTCGGAGGCGGGTCTTGCGCGGAGAATTTCTACAACATCGCGGGAATCCATGAGATTTCCTGTTTGCCAAATACGTAGTAAGTATGAACAATTCGGCAAAAATAGCGAGCGCTTGCCCTTCAACAGACCCTGACACAGCCATTGCCTACAATCGATGAGTTCTGCTGCCTGCCCTTGGCGTTCATCTGGTAGAATCCCTGGCCATGGACGTAACAGCAATCATCGACCCCCTCAACAGCGCCCAGCGGGAAGCCGTTAGCCACACCGGCAACCATCTGCTGGTGCTCGCTGGCGCCGGCAGTGGCAAAACCCGTGTACTGGTGCACCGCATCGCCTGGCTGGTGCAGGTGGAGCAGGTTTCCCCCCAGAGTATTCTCGCGGTGACCTTTACCAACAAGGCCGCCCATGAAATGCGTGCCCGCATTCAGGAGATGCTCGGCATTTCCCCCAGGGGCATGTGGGTGGGCACCTTTCACGGCCTCGCCCATCGCCTCCTCAAGACGCACTGGCACGAGGCTGGATTGCCGGAAAATTTCCAAATTCTCGACTCCGACGACCAGTTGCGGTTGGTGAAGCGGATCTGCGCCAGTCTCGATATTGACGATGGCCGCTATCCGCCCAAACAGGCGCAGTGGTTTATCAATGCCCAGAAAGATGAAGGGCTGCGGGCGCGGCACATAGAGCCTGCCCGGGATCCTTTCAATACCACCATGCTGCGCATTTATTTCGCCTACGAAGAGGCCTGCCAGCGCGGTGGCATGGTGGATTTTGCCGAGCTGTTGCTGCGCGCCCACGAGCTCTGGCTCAACAGCCCCCAGTTGCTCGCCCACTACCAGCAGCGTTTCGGCCATATTCTGGTGGACGAATTCCAGGACACCAACGCCATTCAGTACGCCTGGCTGCGCATGCTGGCGGGCGCGGCGGGCATGGTCACGGCGGTGGGTGACGACGACCAGTCCATCTACGGCTGGCGGGGTGCGCGCATTGAAAATATTCAGAATTTTTCCAGCCATTTTCCGCTCACCAAAATTGTTCGCCTCGAACAGAATTACCGCTCCACCGGCACTATCCTCAACGCGGCCAATGCGGTGATTGCCCGCAACAGCGACCGCCTTGGCAAAAACCTGTGGACGGAAGAAGAGGACGGCGAAGCGATTGCCCTCTATGCCGGTTTCAATGAACACGACGAGGCGCGATTTATTGCCGAACGCATTCAGTCCTGGGTTGGCAAAGGCAATTTGCGCAGCCATGCCGCCATTCTCTATCGCTCCAATGCCCAGTCGCGGGTGCTGGAAGAGGCGCTGTTGCGGGAACAGATTCCCTACCGCATTTACGGCGGCCAGAAATTCTACGACCGCCTCGAAATTCGCAATGCCCTCGCCTACCTGCGCCTGATCGTCAACCGCTTTGACGACGCCGCCTTTGAGCGCGTGGTGAATACACCCACCAGGGGTATTGGCGATAAAACCCTGGATGCGGTGCGCCAGCGCGCCCGCGAAAAGGGTATAGCCCTGTGGCAGGCAACCGCCGATGTTATCCCCGGCCTTCCCGGCCGGGCGGCCAATGCGCTGCAGGGCTTTATCAATTTGATCGACCGCCTCGACGAGGACAGCCGCGAACTTCCCATGCACGAGCAGGTCGATCATGTCATCCACACCAGCGGCCTGTTGGATTTTCACGGCAGGGAAAAAGGTGAGCGCGGCGAAGCGCGGGTGGAAAACCTGCGGGAGTTGGTCACCGCAACCCAGGGTTTTGACCCTGAAGACGCGGATGCCCCTGCCCTGCCCCAGTTTCTCGCCGAGGCGGCGCTGGATGCGGGAGAACAGCAGGCCGATAAAGATGAAGATGCTGTACAGCTGATGACCCTGCACTCGGCGAAAGGACTGGAATTCCCCCTGGTTTTTCTTGCCGGTATGGAAGAAAACCTGTTTCCCCACAAAATGTCGGTGGAAGAGCCGGGACGCCTCGAAGAGGAGCGCCGTCTCTGCTATGTGGGCATTACCAGAGCCATGGAAAAACTTTACCTGACCTATGCGGAAACCCGCCATCTCTACGGCTCGGAATCGTTTAATGGCCTGTCCCGTTTTGTTCGCGATATACCCCAAAAACTCATTGAAGAAGTGCGTCTCGGCGCCAGTATTTCCCGCCCCTTTGGCGCCACCAATACCAAGGTGGCCAACTTTATCGCGCCCAATGACGATAGCGGCTTTCGCCTTGGCCAACGGGTGATGCACAGTATTTTTGGCGAGGGTGTGGTGCTCAATTTTGAAGGCAGTGGCGCCCACGGGCGGGTGCAGGTCAATTTCGATGATGTTGGCGCCAAGTGGCTGGTGTTGCAATACGCCAAGCTGCAGCCGTTATAAATATTTTCAGTTGAGGAGCAAACATGGTGCGTAAATGGTTGATAGTGGTTGTCAGTGCTTTGTTGCTTGCCGCTTGTGGCGGTGGCAATGACAGCCAGACGGATGAAGGCGCTGCCGCTGCCGGTAAAACCTACAAGTGGAAACTGGTGACCTCCTGGCCTAAAAACTACCCTGGTCTTGGTTCTGGCCCGGAAAATCTGGCCACAATGGTCGACAAAATGAGCGGCGGCCGTCTCAAAATCAAGGTGTACGGGGCGGGCGAATTGGTACCAGCCCTGGAGGTGTTTGATGCGGTGTCCCAGGGTACGGCAGAAATGGGGCATGCAGGCGCCTACTACTGGAAAGGCAAAATTCCTGCCGCGCCTTTTTTCAGCACTATTCCTTTTGGACTCAATGCCCAGGAAATGAGCGCCTGGCTTCACTATGGCGGTGGCCTGGAGCTGTGGCGGGAGCTGTACGCGCCATTCAATCTTATCCCTTTTGCCGCCGGCAATTCCGGTGTTCAAATGGCGGGCTGGTTTAACAAGGAGCTCAATACGGTTGCAGACCTTAAAGGTTTGAAAATGCGTATTCCCGGCATCGGCGGCGATGTCATCAGCCGCCTCGGCGGTCAATCCATCACCATGTCCGGGGGTGAGCTCTACACCTCCCTGCAAACCAATGTTATCGACGCCACCGAGTGGGTCGGCCCCTATAATGACCTGGCGTTTGGCTTTCATCAGGTTGCCAAATATTACTATTATCCCGGTTGGCACGAACCCGGCTCTACCCTCGAGCTGATCGTTAACAAAAGCGCTTACGAATCACTGCCTGAAGATCTTCAGGCCATGGTGGCAGTTGCTGCGAGGGCGGTCAATCAGGATATGCTCGACGAATACACCGCCAGAAATAACGGTGCCCTGATGGAGTTGGTGGACAAGCACGGTGTTGAGCTTCGCCCCATTCCCGACGACATACTAAAGGAGCTGCATCGGGTTACTGACGAGGTACTTGCAGAAATGGCGGCGGCAGACCCTTCTGTAGCCAAAGTGCTGGCGTCCCAAAAAGCCTTTCAGGAAGGGGTGATGAAATACCACCGTATTTCCGAGGAGGCCTTCTACGAGGCGCGGCGGAAATAATAACCTGCGGGTTAGACCCTGATTCATAAGGCGGCAAAAAGGCGCTGCAAAGTCCGCTCTGTATCCACATGCACATCAATTTCCGCCAAGGTTAAATAGAGCCCGGTATTTTTTTTGGCGTTGTCGCGTACCCTTGCAGGGTCTATTGGTGATCTGGCCATTTGGCTTTGCAGTTGCTGTTCCAGGCGCTGCATCAATTGCCGTTCAGCGGCCAGTTCGGCGTTTTTCAGCTGTTCGTAGAGGCTGGCGTCAGTTCCGGGTTGGTTCCGCAGCCAGCGACGGGCGGTTCTTAGGGGCTTGATAACAGCGCTTGACCATCTTTGGCAGTTGTCGAGCAGTGCGGCCATCATGCGGCGATCAATGGCGTCATATTCCCGGCCAGCCCAGCAGCAACACAGCAGCAGCACGACGTCGATATCGGCGTTGTCCTGTAGCCACAGACAACTTTCCTCCACCTCTTGGCAGCGATAGAGCTGGCAGGCGAACTCCCAGAAGCCGGTGCGATCCGTTTCCGCCATAGTGGCGACCTAGCGACGCCAGAACATGGGTGAGAACAGCACCAGCACAGTAAAGATTTCCAGTCGCCCGAGGATCATGGCTGCAGATAAAACCCACTTGGAAAAACTGTTCATCGAGCTGAAATTGCTGGCGACCTCGCCAAGCCCAGGGCCCATATTGTTGAGGGTTGCCGCTGTCGCAGACCAGGCGGTGACATAGTCGGCGCCGGCCGCCAGCAAGAGCAACACAATGGCGTAGTAAACCGCCAGGTAAATACCAAAAAATGCCCAGACGGCGTCGGTCACTCGGGAGGGAATCGCCCAGTTGCCCATCTTCATGGTAAAGATACCGCTGGGGTGAACAAGACGGGAAATTTCCCGGGTCACCTGCTTGCCCATAATCACCATGCGCCCCATTTTGACGCCGCCGGTGGTGGAGCCAACACAGCCGCCGGCAAAGGACATGACCAGCATTAAAAAAGGCAGAAAGCTCGGCCAGGCGGCAAAATTGTCTGTGGCAAATCCGGTTGTGGTCATAATGGAAACCAGCTGGAAGGTGCCGTGAACCAGGCTTTGTCTGGCGTCGTGATGTCCGGAAAAAAACAAATAACCGCTGACGATGAGCGAGATTATCAATATCACCACTAAGAAAGCCTTGGCTTCCGGGTTGCGCCAGTAGTGAAATGCGGTGCCACGGATCCAGGCGTAATAGTGAAGACCGAAACTGAGGGAGGCCACGATCATAAAAAAGATACAGATGGCGTTGATAAGATCGCTGTTGAAATAACCGATACTGGCATCGTAGTTGGCGAACCCTCCAGTCGCCACCGTGGAAAAACTGTGGGTGAGCGCGTCAAAAAAAGTCATTCCGGCGAGCCAGTAGGCCAGGGTGCAGAGGGCGTTCAAGAATAGATAGATGATAAACAGGG
This sequence comes from Porticoccaceae bacterium, assembly GCA_050175615.1. Classification (GTDB taxonomy): domain Bacteria; phylum Pseudomonadota; class Gammaproteobacteria; order Pseudomonadales; family Porticoccaceae; genus CAYXXZ01. The sequence goes on from JBFXIU010000002.1 coordinate 51,456, forward strand.
CTTTGGCGGTTTCGGCAATGCGCGGGGTCATCTTGCTTTCTTTGGAGGGACCCACGTTTTCCGCCCGATACAGCTGCATGCCGCCAATACCCAGCAGTGGCATGATGGCCACGGCGATCACCACGATACCTATACCGCCGAGAAAATGGAGCTGTTGCCGGTAGTAGATAATGGACTTCGGCATATGATCCAGACCCACCAGTACGGTGGCGCCGGTGGTTGTGATGGCGGATACGGACTCGAACAGCGCGTCGGAAAATGAAAGGTGCAGTTCATCAACCAGCATCAGGGGGAGGGTGCCGGTAATGCCCAGCACCACCCAGAAAAGGGTGGTGATAATAAAGCCGTCCCGGTTGCGCAGGTCATTGGGGAGGCGGCTAAAGGGCAGCCACATCAGCATGCCGAGGGAAAAGGTCAGAGCAAAGGCGAGAAAAAAAGCCTGGGCGGTATGCTCGTCGTAGATAACTGAGACGACAATGGGTGTCAGCAGGGTAATGCTGAAAACCATCAGAAAAAGCCCGAGTATTTTCGCTACCATCGAGGCGTGCATGGGATAACCGCTCCAGTATCTGTCGGCTCAGAAAAAAGTAACGCCAACCTGAAAGAGGCGCTCGATATCTTTGACGCGTTTTTTCTCCACAACAAAGACAATGACATGGTCGCCGCTGTGGATCACTGTATCGTGGTGGGCGATAACCACTTTGCTGTCCCTCTCCAGCGCTGCCAGGGTTGCTCCCGGGGGTGATTTGATGTCGCCAATGGCGCGCCCCACCACTTTTGAGCTTTTGGCGTCGCCGTGGACAATGATTTCCATGGCTTCGGCAGCGCCGCGGCGCAGTGAGTGGACATTGACGGCGCCACTTTTGCGCACATGGGTGAGTAGCAGGCTGGTGGTGGCCTGTTGAGGGGAGATGGCGATGTCGATAACGCCCCCTTGCATCAGGTTGGCGTAGACCTGGTTCTGAATCAGGGTCATCACCTTGCGGCAACCGAGCCTTTTCGCCAGCAGCGATGCCATGATATTGACCTCGTCGTCGTTGGTGACCGCGAGGAAAAGATCGGTCTGATCAATATTTTCCTCCAGCAGCAATTCCTGGTCGGTTGCCGAACCATTTAAGACAACAGTGCTCGACAGGTGATCTGCCAGATACTCGCAGCGGGATTTTGAGAACTCGATAATCTTGACGTTGTAGTGTTTTTCCAGCGCCATGGCGAGGCGGAAGCCGATGTTGCCACCGCCGGCAATGATCAGGCGGCGGTAGGGGTTTTCCAGTTGGCGCAGCTCGCCCATCACTTTGCGGATATTTTTCTTGGCAGCGATAAAAAACACTTCGTCGCCATCTTCGATAACGGTATCACCCTCGGGGACAATAGAGCTGTTTTTGCGGTAAATGGCCGCGACCCGGCAATCCACATTGGGCATATGTTCGCGCAGTGAGCGCAGTTTGTTGCCCACCAGCGGCCCGCCCTGAACGGCTCGCACGGCTACCAGTTGCATGATGCCGTTGGCAAAGTCCAGCACCTGAAGGCAGCCGGGCTGCTCGACAAGGCGCTGTATATATTCGGTGACCACCTGCTCCGGGGTGATTACCACGTCAACGGGGACGTGTTCTGGATTAAAAAGTTTATCCCGCCATCTGGGGTGCGCGTAGCTGCCGGCGCGAATGCGGGCAATTTTGGTGGGGGTTTTGTAGAGAGAATAGGCAATCTGGCAGGCGAGCATATTGATTTCGTCACTGCTGGTGACCGCCACCAGCATATCTGCATCCTCGGTTCCGGCTCGCAACAGCACGTCGGGGTGACAACCCATACCCTGGATGGTGCGAATATCGAGGCGGTCCTGAAGCTCTCCCAGGCGATCGCCGTCGGTGTCGATCACGGTGATGTCATTGGCTTCACTGGCAAGATGCTCAGCCAGGGTGCCGCCCACCTGACCCGCGCCCACTATGACAATTTTCATGACCTTCTACCCCGGCATTTTTTCAAGTAGCCCATAGTAAAAACCATCGTGGCCATCAATTTGAGGGAAAAACTGGGTGCCCCAGGCGGTTTTCATGCCCCCTGGTGTTGCCAGGGGCAGCAGTTTGCAATCCCGCTGATGGGCGCTGAAAACTGCCAGCACTTCATCGTTCTCTGCGGGAAACACCGAACAGGTGGCGTAGAGCAGTTTGCCGCCGGGTTTGAGTGTGGTCCACAATGCAGACAGCAGCTGCCCTTGCAATTGCGCCAGCTTAACAATATCTTCGGGTTTGCGCAGTAGTTTGATGTCCGGGTGGCGGCGAATAACACCGCTGGCGGAACAGGGGGCATCGAGTAGAATGCGGTCAAAATAGCCACCGTCCCACCAGTTGTCGATATCGGCGGCGTTTGCTGCCTTGATGGTGGCGTTCAAGCAAAGACGGTCGAGGTTTTCTCGTACTCTCACCAGGCGCTTTGGATCCACATCGAGAGCGACCAGTTCGGCGAGCTCCGGCTGGTGTTCAAGTAGATGACAGGTCTTGCCGCCGGGGGCGCAGCAGGCGTCCAGTACCCGCTGTCCCTCGGCGAGGTCGAGAAAGTCGGCACAGAGTTGCGCCGCCTCGTCCTGAACACTGACCAGCCCGTCGGCGAATCCCGGCAGACTGAGGACATCGCAGGGCTTGTCTAAATAAACACCCTGGCTGGCCAGGGGGGCTGGGTGCGCGTCAATCTGTTGTTCGCGCAACAGCGATAGATAGTCGCTGCGGCAAATGCGGCGTTGATTAACCCGCAGGGTCATGGGCGGGCGCTGATTGTTGGCGGCGATAATGGCTGCGGCCTGCTCGGGCCAGGCGCTGTTGAGAGCGTCCACAAGCCAGTGGGGGTGACAGGTCTGGTAGCGAATGTCGCCGGCGCAGCGGGTGACCAGGGTGTCCGCTTCGCGCAGATAGGTGCGCAATACCCCGTTGATCAAGCCTTTTGCCCAGGGCTTTTTCAGGTTTTTGGTGGCGTTAACGGTCTCGTTGACGGCGGCGTGGCTGGGAGTGCGCATTTCCCGTATCTGGTAAAGGCCGGACAGCAGCAGTGCGCTGATATCGGCATCTTTTGCCTTGAGGGGTTTTTCCAGCAGTTGGCTCAAGATCAACTCAAGGGCTGGATAGTGGCGCAGGGTTCCATAGCACAGCTCCTGGAGAAGGCTGGTATCCTTGGCAGACACTTTTTCCAGATAGTTGGGCAGCAGGCTGTTGAAAGACCCTTCGCCGCGGATCACACTGGCAAGCACCTGGGCGCAGGCGACGCGAACGTTCATTCGCGATTGCCGCCCAGCTGTAATCCTACGCTGAATAATTTTGGGTTGCCGCGAATGATATCGCCGACAGCCATGGGTTTTTTGCCCGCCAGTTGTGCCTGGGTGATGATCAGCGAACCTTCGCCACAGGCGATTTCGACACCGTTGCCATCACAGCGAATCAGGGTTCCCGGCGGCGCTGGCGTGGACTGATCGGCAACCCTGGCACTCCAAATGCGCAGCGGCTGGCCATTCAGTTGGGTGAAGGCCACCGGAAAGGGGTTGAAGGCGCGCACCTTGCGTTCAATGGCCAGGGCATCTAACGACCAGTCGATAGCCGCTTCCTGCTTGCTGATTTTATGGGCGTAGCAGCTGTGACTGTCGTCCTGCTTCTCCGCTTTCAGGGTTCCCGAAGAGATATCCCCAAGGGTTTTCAGCAACGCAGGGGCGCCCAGGGTGGCGAGTTTGTCGTGAAGGCTACCGCCGGTTTCCTGGGGGTCTATAGGGCAATGCACTTTATTCAGCATGTCGCCGGTATCCAGGCCAATATCCATTTGCATGATGGTGATGCCGGTTTCCCTGTCGCCCGCTTCGATGGCGCGCTGAATGGGGGCGGCGCCGCGCCAGCGGGGCAAGAGTGAAGCGTGAACATTGATACAGCCATATTTGGGAGTGTCGAGGACCTCCTGGGGAATCAGCAGGCCGTAGGCGACGACAATAAAAATATCTACATTGAGGGCGGCAAATTCCCGCTGAGCTTCCCGGGTGCGCAGGGTTTGCGGCTGAAACACGGGAATGTCGTATTCTTGCGCCAGTGTTTTTACCGGGCTGGCAGCGAGCTTTTTGCCGCGACCGGCGGGGCGATCCGGCTGGGTATAAACGGCGACGACCTGATGGCCGGTGTCACTGGCACTGGCGAGGAGGGCGCGAAGATGAATGGCGGCAAAATCCGGCGTTCCGGCAAAGGCAATCCGCAGCCCCTGGTGGACAGTGGTTTGTGGGGGCATGGTCGTCAGGCCTGTTGGCGATGGAGTTTTTCCAGTTTGGCTTTAATGCGCTGGCGCTTTAAGCCAGACAGGTAATCGACAAAGAGTTTACCGTTCAGGTGGTCGAGTTCGTGCTGAATGCAAACAGCCAGCAGGCCGTCAGGCTCTAGCTCAAAAGGCTTGCCGTCGCGGTCGAGGGCGCGAACGCGAATTTGGCTGGGGCGGGATACCTGTTCAAAAAAACCGGGCACAGAGAGGCAGCCTTCCTGGTAGTTTTGCTGCTCCTGGCCGATGATGTCCACTTCAGGATTTATAAAAACCAAAGGTGAATTGCCATCTTCGGAAATATCCATCACCACGACCCGCTCGTGGACGTCGACCTGAGTGGCCGCGAGGCCAATGCCGGGCGCTGCGTACATGGTTTCAAACATGTCGTCGACCAGCCTGCGAATGCGATCATCCACCTGGGGAACGGTTTTCGCAATTGTGCGCAGCCTGGGGTCAGGAAATTCAAGAATTGTCAGTATAGCCATAGTCTTTGTGACGGATTTCTAGCAAAATGGGATAAACCACTGTTAACATTGGCTTCCAAAGGGATTTACCGATTCGAGTGTTGCTCGGCGGCTCTCTTTTAATAACAGCCTCAGTCGAGCGATTATACATTATTGGGGAACAGCGGACAGGAAGAGTCACAATGAAAAAAATAGTCACCAGCGTGTTGGGTCTCTGGCTTTGGGCGGCGCTTGCCATTGCTGCTGAAACTCCTTTTAAAGACGGTGTGCCGGAACGGTATACGGTTAAGGAAGGCGACACCCTCTGGGGTATTTCTGCCATGTTCCTCAGCGACCCCTGGAAATGGCCGGAAGTCTGGTCTGCCAATCCACAAATAGAAAATCCACATTTAATTTATCCCGGCGACGTTATCGCCCTTGTTTATATCGATGGCGTTCCCCGGTTGGTATTGGAGCGCAATGGTTACAGTTCGCCCTCTGGCGCCACTTCGGCGGATGGTCGCACTATCAGGTTGACGCCACAGATAAAAGCGGTTCCTCACGAAGAGGCGATAGCCGCCATTCCCCTGGAAGCGGTGAATAATTTTCTGGCGCGAACCCGAGTTGTTCAGCCCGGCGAGCTTGACGCGGCGCCCTATGTATTGGCCGGGCACGAGCGCCGCCTGGTTTCTGGCAAGGGCGATGACTTTTATGTCCGTGGAGCGCTTGAACCCAGTGTGGATTTCTATGGTATTTACCGCAAAGGTGATCCTTATATTGACGACGAAACCAAAGAGGTACTGGGCATCAAGGCCGAAGATATAGGTTCGGCGCAACTCAAAGCCACCAATGGTGATGTGGCCACCTTTCTGGCCACTCGCAGTGAGCGGGAAATTCGCGTCGGTGATCGCCTTTTGGCGCATGAAGAGCGCCGCCTCGACACCACTTTCTTTCCCAAGGCTCCGGAAACCGATATCGCCGGTAAAATTATTGCGGTCGAAGGCGGTGTTACCCAGGTGGGCACCCTGAATGTGGTGGCGCTTAACCGTGGCGAGCGGGAGGGCCTGGCCATCGGTAATGTTCTCGCCATTTACAAAGTGGGGGAGCTGATCACTGACAGGGTGACCGGCGAGAAAGTGGCGCTGCCGTCAGAGCGCGCTGGCCTGTTGATGGTATTCCGCACTTTTGAAAAAATGAGTTTTGGCCTGGTGCTGACGGCTGACCGGCCTCTGGCGGTTAAGGATGAAGTGCGTTCGCCCTGAAGACGATAGTGGTGTTAAGGCGTTGATCTAATACAATAAGCCCCGGTTTGTCCGGGGTTTATTGTATGGCCGGGTAAAATTTCGCTAACTAAACAGACAAGGTGTGGGAGAGCAGCCCCCGTTAATAAAGGGCGCAGGGAAATTCTTGATCAGGGAGGAGTCTATGACGGAGCAGGAAGCCGCCGTAGTTATGACAATGTTGCCGGGGATCAAACCTGGCATTCAATACGGTATTTTTGCTGAATTTGGCAGTTTCAGCGGTTATCTCCAGGCCGATATCGACACTGTGTCACCAAGCCTTAGAGCGCCTTTGGCGGTATATGCCCAAGCCCAGCAGGATTACATCGGGCAAACTCGGGAATATCTTCAGCGCCTGGCCGATGACAATATTTCCCTGCTGCCCATCGCCGACCCTCTTTATCCCCTACTGCTGCGGGAAATCCACCGTCCCCCGCTGTTGCTCTATGTCAAAGGTGATCCAGCGGTACTTTCTCTGCCCCAGATCGCCATTGTCGGCAGTCGTCACGGCAGCAGATCAGGTCTGGCGCTGGCGGAGCATTTTGCGACGTCCCTCGCCGCATCCGGTTTTACAGTTACCAGCGGCCTTGCCCTGGGCATTGATGGCGCTGCCCACCGGGGAGCCTTGAAGACTGGAAATACGGTGGCGGTGCTCGGTGCGGGTGTGGATGTGGTCTATCCCGGGCAGCACGGCGATTTGTACGGTCAAATCATCAGTCAGGGCGGCGCTGTCGTCAGCGAGCTGCCGCCAGGGAGCAAGCCGTTGCGCCATTATTTTCCCCAGCGCAATCGTATTATCAGCGGCCTCTCCCTGGGCGTTTTGATCGTTGAAGCGGCAATCAAGAGCGGGTCGCTGATCACCGCAAGGCTCGCCCTTGAACAGGGCAGAGAAGTCTTTGCGGTGCCGGGTTCTATCCATAATCCCCTCGCCAGGGGCTGCCATCAGCTTATTCGCGAAGGTGCTGTACTGACAGAAACCCTCACGGATATGGTCAACCAGCTTGGCGCCGCACTGTCCTTGAAAAGTGAAGAGGCTGCGGCTGAATGGGAACCGGAACTGCCGGAAAGCTCGCAGGAGCGAGCTGTACTCGAAAAGCTGGGGTTTGACCCCCTCGACTTTGATACCCTTGCCGGCCATGTGGCTCTCGCCGCAGCAGAGTTGACCACTATTTTGGTCAGTCTCGAGCTTCAGGGTTTTATCGAAAACATCAATGGCAGCTATCAGCGTCGGCGCTAAAACCCGTTTTCGCGGATTGCCCTGTAAAACCGATTGCTGTAGCCTCCCGATTCGTCGATAACACCAAGGTTGAGACAGAAAACTCTGTGAACTGGGAACAAAATCAGCGTATACGCATTGCTGCACGGCTACTTCGCAATGGTGAAGTTATTGCCTACCCTACCGAGGCTGTGTGGGGTTTGGGCTGTGATCCGTTGAATCAATCCGCCGTTGCCAGAATCCTCGCTCTCAAAGGCCGGGCGCAATCCAAAGGACTGATTCTGATTGCCGCTTCGGCTGCCCAGATACTGCCCTATTTGGGGCGGTTGTGCGATGGAGATGTTGACCGACTGACGGCGCCGCGCGCCGTGCCGACCACCTGGGTGGTTCCCGCCGCAAGGCAGGTGCCCCAATGGTTGACCGGCGGGCGGGAAACCTTGGCGGTGAGAATCACCACCCACCCCATGGCGGCGGCGCTGTGCCGTGTCTTTGGCGGGCCGCTGGTGTCGACGTCGGCAAATCCCCAGGGCAAGCCTCCGGCGAAAACCGCTTTTAAGGTGAGGCAGTATTTTCGCGACGCCCCTGTGTGTATCGTCCCCGGCGCCCTCGGCGGTGCTGTTAAGCCCAGTGAAATCCGCGATCTTCGCAACGGTAGTATCCTCAGACCTGGAGAATAAATCCTTGAACAAGGATCATGTCAAAAATTACCTGCTCGATTTGCAGGACAGCATCTGCAACGACCTGCAAAAACTTGAAGACAGCGCCCATTTTGTCGAGGATCAGTGGCTTCGCGATGAGGGGGGTGGCGGTCGTACCAGAGTGATTGCCGATGGCGCTCTGTTTGAAAAGGGTGGCGTTAATTTTTCCCATGTCTACGGCAGCCAGTTGCCGCCCTCTGCCACCGCCGCAAGGCCGGAGCTGGCCGGACGTTCCTTTGAGGCCATGGGGGTCTCTCTGGTGATTCATCCCTGCAATCCCTATGTGCCCACATCCCACGCCAATGTCCGTTTTTTTATTGCCGAAAAGCCAGGTGAAGAGCCTGTTTGGTGGTTTGGCGGTGGCTACGATCTCACCCCCTATTACCCCTTTGACGAGGATTGTGTTCACTGGCATCAGGTTGCCAGAGGCGCCTGTGAACCCTTTGGCAAAGACCTCTATCCACGCTTTAAGCGCTGGTGTGATGATTATTTCTACCTTAAACACAGGCAGGAAACCCGGGGTGTCGGCGGCCTGTTTTTTGATGACGTTAACGAGCCTTGTTTTGATGATTGCTTTGCTTTCCTGCGATCTGTGGGCGACAGCTATACAGACGCCTATATGCCCATTGTTGAGCGCCGCAGAAACATATCCTGGGGAGAACGGGAGCGCCACTTCCAACTTTACCGCCGCGGCCGCTATGTGGAATTCAATCTGGTGTTTGATCGCGGCACCTTGTTCGGTCTCCAAAGTGGTGGTCGCACCGAATCCATTTTGATGTCACTGCCGCCCCTGGTGCGCTGGGAATATAACTGGCAGCCGCAGCCGGGCAGCCCGGAGGCGAATCTCTACGACAACTTTCTCAAGCCGAGAGACTGGTTGCAGGAACAAAAACCATGACAGATAACTATGCGGTTTTTGGCAATCCGGTCAAACATTCCCGGTCACCGGACATTCACACCCGCTTTGCCGCCCAGACCGGCCAGGACATCAGTTACCAGCGGCAATTGGTTGGCTTGGAGGGCTTTCGGGAGGCGGCGGATCGATTTTTTGCCAATGGCGGCCGGGGCTTGAATATTACCCTGCCTTTTAAAGTGGATGCCTATGAGTACGCCGACGAGCTTACCCCGCGCGCCCGTCGCGCCGGTGCGGTTAATACCCTCGTCAGACAGGATTCAGGCATCATTCTCGGTGACAATACGGATGGCGCCGGGATGGTGCGGGATATGCTGGTTAATCTGGGCTGGTCGCTCACCGCCAAAAACATCCTGATTTTGGGGGCTGGCGGCGCAGTGCGTGGCGTGCTGGAGCCACTGCTGCAGCAACGACCCGCCTCGATCGCCATTGCCAACCGCACCGAGGCCAAGGCTATGGATCTGGCAAATGCCTTTGCCGATCTCGGCGCAGTGACAGGCTGTGGTTTTGGTGAACTTGGCGAATATCCGTTCGATGTCATTATCAACGGCACCAGCGCCAGCTTGACGGGGGATTTGCCTCCTCTCCCTGAAACGGTGGTGACGCCGACGACCTGTTGTTACGACATGATGTACGCCAGTGAACCCACCGTATTTTTGCGCTGGGCGAAAACCCTGGGTGCGACAATGTGCGCCGATGGTCTCGGCATGCTGGTGGAACAGGCAGCGGAATCTTTTCGCCTGTGGCGCGGTGTTTCACCGAATACGAGCGCGGTCATCGCTTACCTGCGCTTGATACTTGCAGAGGAGGTGGGGCAATGAATCTCGATGGCGCCGTGATTGCCATTACCGGAGCAGGCGGTGGTCTGGGGCGGGCAATGGCGCAACGGTTTGGCGCTGATGGCGCAAGAATTGCCCTTGTCGATAGCAATCAAAGCCTTGTTGAACAGGCGCGAACAGTGCTCGCCTCCGCCGGGGTCAACTGTAAAGCCTACATCGCCGATATTGCCGATGAAGCTGAAGTTGAGTCTGTTTTTAAAGCAATAAATGATGACTTTGGCTCGCTCAATGGCCTGGTCAACAATGCCGGTATCATTCGCGACGGCCTGTTGGTGAAAGCGGAAAATGGTCGAGTGACCCAAAAAATGCCGCTGTCGGCCTGGCAGGCGGTGATGGCTGTCAACCTCACTGGCGTCTTTCTCTGTGGCCGTGAAGCTGCGGCGATGATGGTGGCTGGAGGACAAGGGGGGTGCATCATCAATATTTCCAGTATCGCCGCCGCAGGCAATATGGGGCAGACCAACTACGCCGCCGCCAAGGCTGGGGTGATTGCGATGACGGTGACCTGGTCAAAGGAGCTGTCTCGCCACGGTGTTCGCTGCGCGGCCATAGCTCCCGGTTTTGTCAGAACACCCATTCTGGAGGACATGAAACCCGCCGCCCTGGCAAAAATAGCCGAGTTTGTGCCTCTGAAGCGTATGGCTGAGCCCAAAGAAATTGCTGATGCCGCCGCCTTTATTTTTGGCAATGACTATTTCAATGGCCGGGTTTTGGAAATTGACGGCGGCCTGAGGCTATAGGTTCAGGCGTCTGTTGCCTGCTCCGCCAGGTACTGGTCTTTAAGCTTGACGTAGTTCGCTGGCGAATAGCGGAAAAAGCTGCGTTCAGAATCTTTTAGCGCCCTGCCCTGTTTGCAGGGATTGCCGACATAGACATAACCGCTTTCCAGGCGTTTGCCCGGCGGCACAACGCAGCCGGCGCCAATGATCACTTCATCTTCAACAATGGCGCCGTCGTTGACGATGGCGCCATTGCCCACCAGGATGCGATTGCCCAGGGTACAACCGTGAAGCAGCGCGCGATGGCCGATGACGACATCGTCACCGATAATCAGTGGCCAGCCCTCGGGGTTGTAGTCGCTGGCGTGGGTAATATGGAGGACCGCATTGTCCTGGACGTTGGAGCGGTTGCCGATGCGGATTTTATGCATATCGCCGCGAATCACTGCGCCCGGCCACACCGAGACATCGTCGCCGAGCACGACATCGCCGATGACGGTCGCTGCCGGGTCGACGTAAACCCGGTCTCCCAGTTGCGGGCTGATGCCCTTGAATGTGCGTATGGTCATGGCGGTGTCCTGTGTAAAAAAACTGAGGGCAGTATAATAAAGCCTTAATGACGGGATTCAATGGTGAATAACGATGAGTGTGACAAAACGCTTTATAGCCGGAGCTGTATGCCCAAAGTGCGGCGCCATGGATCGGCTGGTAATGTTTAAGGACGGCGACAAGCAATACCGGGAGTGCGTGAGTTGCGGGTTCAGCGATGAAATGCGCATTCATTACGCCGGCCGGGAGCTGGAAACCAGAGTCAATAAAAGCCCGGAAGAGCGTCAGGAGGAAATTAAACCCGTCAAGTTCATGGAGCCTTGAAGTCGAGGTGCTGCGCGGCTTCGGTGGTCAATCAATGGATAACACAGCAGGGAAAACCATTGTTGATAATAGCGGTTTGAGAGAGATCGTCGAGCAGGGATCTGCGCCTGCACACCGCCAGAAGGTGTTCTCTGTCGCTGGGAACTGGAGCCGAATAGCTGCTTAAATTGCACTCCTCGCAGAGCGTTGCTGTGGTGTTGTGGACGAAATCGTCCAGCAGGTTTGCCACTGGCTCGCCAATCAGCTGATGAACGATCAGGTTTGAGCAGGTGAAATCCAGGGGCAGTAGCGGATAGTTGCAGAATACTTGATGACAGTCGTTAAATTCTTCGATGATTCTGTGGCACAGATAGGCTTTGCCCATAACGCTGTTCATGCCGTGACGGCCTGCCAATAAAGGTGGCGGCCATAAAAAAAACTCCATGCATGTGGCGGTTAGCGTCTCGATAATTGCCTCTTCCCCTGGGCTGGTGGCAATCTCATGCAGAGTATCAATCAGCTCTGGCGTGCGCTCGACAAAGCTGTTGACAAAGCACAGCAGCGTGTTTTCAGGTTCATTGCTGGTGGTGCTGATGGCTTTGTGAAGCTGATGCAATCTGCCCTGCAACAGGCGTGCAAGCTCGTGAGTGTTGTCTTCGTGGTGGCGGGCTGCCAGAATGTGGTCGCGCATGGCTACGGTATCCATAACAAAACAGTAGACCCCAAGACTGGATTTGCAAAGAACATTTATTTATAAACGCATCGGGTTTGGCCGGTTTCAGTCCGGTTTAACCTCGATTTGTGTGGTTACTGATCTTGGCCGTTTGTAAAGCCATTTGTTATGGCATGGGATTGATTTGGGTCAAGTAATCGTGACTGAGGGCGATTTCTTCTGATATACTCCCGCCGTCGCGTCTGCAAGACTGTTAAAAATCAGTGTTATCTGTGGGCTACGCAATAAATCTAAAAAAATATACACGGAGAAAATGGGCGATGTTAGCAAAAGCCGAGCAGCTGTTCGTTCGCATGCTTGCTCCCTTGCTGCTGTTGCCGCTTGCTGCCAATACCATGGCAGAGGGCGGCACCTGGCGTGAGGTGATCAACATGACCCCCGGTGTCACAGAAGTGAGCCGACAAATCTATGACCTGCACATGATCATATTCTGGATCAGTGTGATCATAGGTGTATTGGTGTTTGGTGTTATGTTCTACAGCATGATTGCCCACCGCAAATCCAAAGGCTATAAAGCTGCCAACTTTCATGAAAGCACCAGCGTGGAAATTGCCTGGACGGTGATTCCAGCGCTGATTCTGATTGTTATGGCCATTCCCGCCACCTCTGCGCTGATCAATCTTTACGATACCGATGATGCCGAGCTGGACATCAAGGTCACGGGCTATCAGTGGAAGTGGCAATACGAATACCTCGGTGAAGATGTCGCCTTTATGAGCGAGCTGGCAACACCGGAAACTGAAATCTATAACAATGACGACAAGGGTGAGTTTTACCTTCAGGAGGTCAATGAGCCTCTGGTAATCCCCGTCGATACCAAGGTTCGTTTCCTCATAACC
>JBFXIU010000003.1:0-61349 GCA_050175615.1 Porticoccaceae bacterium
TATCATAGATCAATATTGTAGAACAATATTGTACAACTAATATTGACATTTGATTCGCCCGCTTGCAATATAGCCTCCAGCAAAACCGATAAAAAAACAAACTACAGGTGGCGGCAATTAAGGGCGTAAGAGGATAAATAATGAAAAAAATACCGCTAGATTTCGATCGTTATGAAAGGCCGGTGACCTCGCCGTTGGTGGAGGCCACTCTCAGTCTGATACAGGATCGAGTACGGCAAAAAATGGCCGACGGCAAACTGACAAAAATCATCGCCGATGGTGATCATCCCCACGGGCTGATCACTAAGGATGACCTGGAACAGATTGAAAAAACCATTCTTGATAGCGGCTATCGCTATACCTGGTCTGCTGGTATTTCTGTGGAGGAAAGACCGGAAATCTATCAGCAGGAGGGTGTCGATTCGGGTCAGGATTTCGCCTTTGACCATCCAGAGGCAATCACCGAAGACGTAGATGCTGAAGGCAGGCGGCTCAGTGGTTTTGGCGACAATGTGGTGCGTTATCCTCAGAATATAAAGGGCATTGCCCGCTACATTCGCACCAATGCCCGGGTTCTTGAATATCTCACCAATGGCGTACCGCCAAATACGATTGCCGTTATTGACGACTCCGGTGGCACTCTGACGGCGCCGATCATTGAATATTTTTCCGGCGTCATCTGCGCCGGCGGCACAGTGCGGTCTCATCTGGGGATTCTAACCAGAGAGTACGGAATTCCCTGCGTAATGAATGCCAAGATCAGCGGTATTAAAGACGGGGACGTGGTTGAAATTGAATCCAGCGCCGCGGCTAAAACCGCCGAGGATTACCAGGCAAATACCAGCAGAGTGGCCAAAGTGTGGCGCTTGTCGGAGAACAATAATGATGAATAATCGCGATCTTACATTCCATGGTCTGGCGATAAAACGGCATTCGACAGCAGCCGTTATTGCTGAGCATATAGGTCTGCCTGCGCCGGATGTCGAAGATATTCTCCGCGAGGCAGTGCAATCAGGCCGCGCTGTTTTTGCCAGGGACGCCTACACCATTAATGCTCTGGCGCGGTTGAGTCTGGAGGCGCGCTACAGCCGCTATTTCCTTGAGCTGAGAAGCGATGCCGCATTCGTTCAGCCCTACGAACAATTCGAACTGATCAATAAAAACCTGAAGCAAGTGATCACTGACTGGCAAACCATTGATGTCGGTGGCAGTAAAGTGCCGAACGAGCATAACGACAAAGATTACGATGCTGACATTATTGATCGCCTCGGCGCAGTACACGAACAGGTTGAAACAATTCTTCAGCGATTGGCGCAGAAAATTCCCCGGCTCGCGGTTTACGAGCGCAAATTGCTCAAAGCACTTGAGCTTGTAGAGGACGGTGAAATTGAGTGGGTCAGCGATATTCGCCGCGAAAGCTATCACACAGTCTGGTTTGAGCTACACGAAGATTTGCTGCGCATTATGGGGCGGCAGCGAGAAGAATAACCAGAGCCTGTGTACACTAATTTAAGAGGTATGTATGTCTGATCAATCCTGGACTGTGCGGCTGGATGGCCAACTCCTGCCGGATAAAAAATTGATAGGCGGAAAAGCCTGGTCGATCGCATGGATGAAAACCATGGATTTACCGGTGCCGCCAGCATTTGTGATTTCCACCAAAGCCTGTCTTGGTTATCTGGCTAACAACGCCTTTCCCGACGGGCTGGATACTGAAATAAAAAATCAAATGGCGTGGCTCGAAGGGCAACTCGATAGGCATTTTGGCGGCGCCGACAAACCCCTGCTGTTATCTGTACGTTCCGGTGCTGCCATATCCATGCCGGGGATGATGGATACGGTGCTTAATCTGGGCATTAATGATGTCACCGAAAAAGCTCTCGCAGAAGAAACCGGCAATCCGCAATTTGCCAGAGACACCCATCGGCGCTTTTATGAACTGTACAGTGCTATCGTCCTAAAAATACCTGGGATTGAACTGGATCCCGATCAAACTCCCCAGGATTGGCGAGTGAAGATTGAATCCTTGGGCGGAAAAATTCCCGAATCGGTCAACGAGCAACTTAGAGAAACGGTACTGGCGGTTTTTAATAGCTGGAATACCCGCAGAGCCAAGCGCTATCGGGAGCACAATGGCATCGCCCACGACCTGGGTACGGCGGTGACCGTTCAGGCTATGGTGTTTGGAAACCTCGATGATCGCAGTGGCACCGGAGTTTTATTTAGTCGCAATCCTTTGACCGGGGAAAATGTTCCCTATGGAGAGTACCTGCCAAAGGCTCAGGGCGAGGATGTGGTGTCCGGCAAATTTACCCCCCTGCCTCTCGACGCCATGAAAGAATTTGCTGCGGAATCCTATTCGCAGCTGTTGGCCGCCGCCAGCAAGCTGGAGACAGCCAATCAGGATGCTCAGGATATTGAATTTACCGTGCAGCAGGGAACACTCTACTTATTGCAGGCGCGCTCTGCGAAAAGAGCCCCAGCCGCCGCAGTGAGAATGGCCGTTGAAATGGTGGCCGAGGGTTTGATCGACGAAGCCGTGGCGCTGACTCGAGTAACGGCGGAACAGGTGCGAACCCTGTTGTTGCCGCGATTGGCAGATGGTGCTGCTGTTAATGCGCCCCTCCTAGTGACCGGTGAAGGGGCTTGCCCCGGCGTTGCTTTCGGAACCGTGGTTTCAGATTCCGATGAAGCCGAGCAGCGAGCAAAAAAGGGTGAAAAAATTATTCTCGCGCGCAAAACAACCAGCCCAGATGATGTCCATGGCATGATCGCCGCCTGTGGCGTGATCACTGAAATGGGGGGCTCTACCTCCCATGCTGCGGTGGTGAGTCGCGCCCTTGGCAGACCCTGCGTAGTGGGTACTGGTGAAGGTAGTCTCGAAAAATTAAGCGGCCAAAAAGCCACCATTGTTGGTGATGAGGGCAAAGTTTACGCTGGTGAACTTGAAGTGATTGCTCCTGAGGAAGAAGCAGACCCACTACTGTCTAAATTAATCTGCTGGAGTCGTGAGCGCAGTTCGATACAAGTTTTATCGTCACGGGATGCAGGTAGCATGGATGCTGTTCTCGATCTCGACGCCATTCCAGAAGCGAGCGAACCCGACGTTCTTGCCGATTTGCTGGCCAATAACACAGCCGTGAAAGGTGATATTCTCGCCAGTGAAGATGTCACCCGTCTCGCGATACAGGCCGGTGTTAAAATTATGTACACCAGGCCGGTATTGCCATCACTGCTGATGGCGTTGGAGGGAATAAAATGACGAATTCTATTCTCAGCGATGCCTGCTCCCTGCTGCAGGTCTTTGAGCATTCGCCATGGAATGAGCTGCATGTTCGCACCGAAGATATGGAAATCTATATTTCAAGAACTCGCGAGGGCTGCAATCCCATGAAAATGGCCTCGGGTTGTGACGCGGAACAACAGCCCGATGGTGGAAAAAGTCCACAATTAATTAAAGCCATGCATTTGGGCAGCTTCAAAAATAATTCGGCAAAAGGTCAAGCAGTGGCGGCAGGCGATACTCTGGGCTGGCTCGAAGTGCTGGATGATGTGCGTCCTGTACTGGCGTCTGCCACTGGCGTGGTAGCGACCATTCTCTGCGAAGAGGGGGATTTCGTCGAGCACAGGACGCCACTGTTTGAAATAATGGGGTCATAGGGTTAAATTAAGGAAATTCTGATTTTGTCGCTCCCGCGCAGGTGGGAGTCTAAAAAAAATCAACGAATTATAGGTTCCCGCCTGCACGGGAATGACATTCATCAGGACTTCCTTAAATAATGATTGATAAATACCAAAATTCACCAGGTTGTGAATTTGTCTACTGATAAAGGTTTTACCCATGGATTCTTTGCGAGCCGAACTCATTGCCGAAAAAGTGGAAACATTTATTCGCGAGGTTGTTATTCCCTACGAAAAAGACAGCCGCTGTGGCGCTCACGGTCCCTCCGACGATTTGGTGGCGGAGCTTCGCGACAAAGCCCGCACCGCAGGTGTGTTGACGCCCCATATTCTCAATGATGGCGATCACCTCAATCAGCGGGAAACTGCCACTGTTTTGATTAAAACCGGGTTGTCACCTCTGGGCCCCATCGCCTGTAATACGGCGGCGCCAGATGAAGGCAATATGTACCTGCTTGGCAAAGTCGCCAATGACGAGCAAAAAAAGCGTTTCCTGGAGCCTCTGGTTAATGGCTCGGCGCGCTCTGCGTTTTTCATGACCGAGCCGGCCGCTGAAGGCGGCGCCGGATCTGATCCCACCATGATGAAAACAACGGCCATTGCCGATGGTGATTACTGGGTCATTAATGGCCGCAAAGCCTTTATTACCGGCGCCCAGGGGGCGGCTATAGGCATTGTCATGGCCAATTCCGCCGATGGCGCCTGCATGTTTTTGGTGGATTTGCCCGACCCCGCCATCAAGGTTGAGCGCATTATGGATACCATCGATACCTCAATGCCCGGCGGCCATGCGGTTGTGCTTTTGGATAATCTTCGGGTTCACAAAAGCCAGTTGCTGGGACATAGCGGCGACGGTTTTAAACTGGCGCAGGTGCGGCTGTCGCCTGCAAGATTGTCCCACTGCATGCGTTGGTTGGGAGCCGCCTCCAGAGCCAATGAAATTGCCACCGCCTATGCCTGCAAGCGGGAAGCGTTCGGCAAACTGATTATTGACCACGAGGGGGTTGGCTTTATGCTTGCCGACAACCTGATCGATCTCGAACAATCCCGGCAAATGGTCTACTGGTGCGCCAGTGTTCTCGATCAGGGATCAATGGGCACTGCGGAGAGCTCCATGGCCAAGGTGGCGGTTTCTGAAGCCCTTTATCGGGTTGCCGATCGCTGTGTGCAGATTATGGGCGGCACCGGCGTTACCCGTGACACTGTGGTGGAAATGATTTTCAGGGAAATTCGAGCCTTTCGCATTTACGATGGCCCCACCGAAGTCCACAAGTGGTCACTGGCGAAAAAAATAAAACGGGATTTTCTCAGGGGGCAAAAGTAATGAGCGGTGCCAATCATGACAGCAGCGGCACTAGCGCCATCCGCGAAGGCCATCAGTTTGATGTTGATGCCCTTGCCGCCTGGATGGCGGCCAACGTTGAAGATTTTCAGTCGCCATTACAGGTGGAGCAGTTTAAGGGCGGGCAATCGAATCCCACGTTTAAATTGATAACGCCCAACAGAAACTATGTGTTGCGGAAAAAACCGCCGGGCCCTGTGCTCAAAGGCGCCCATGCCATAGATCGGGAGGCGCGGGTGCTTCAAGCACTTGGGAAAACAGAATTTCCGGTGCCACGGGTTTACGGATTTTGCACGGACGACCATGTTATCGGCACTTGGTTTTATGTCATGGAAATGGTCGAAGGCCGGGTCTTTTGGGACGCCACCTTTCCCAGTGTCAGTAATGCCGAACGCCCCGCCTATTTTGACGCCATGAATAAAACCCTGGCCTATCTCCACCAGTTGAATCCAAAGGATATTGGCCTGGAGGATTTCGGCAAGCCGGGCAATTTTTTTCAGCGCCAAATTGCCCGCTGGTCAAAACAGTATTTGGAGGATGTGGAAGCCGGGCGCGACGACAATATGGACAAGGTCATCGAATGGTTGAACGGGCGTATTCCCGAAGGGGATGAAATCAGCATCGTCCACGGTGACTTCCGCTGCGACAATATGATTTTCCATCCCACAGAACCTAGAGTCATCGCGGTTCTCGACTGGGAGCTGTCCACCCTCGGCAACCCGCTGTCTGATTTTTGCTATCACACCACCATGTACCATATGCCGCCAGATATAGTCGCGGGTCTGGCCAATGCGGATATTGCGGCGCTGAATATTCCCTCTGAAAAAGAGTATATTGCCGCTTACTGCCGCCGCACCGGTAGAGATGGCATTCCCAATTACGCTTTTTACATGGTGTTTAATTTTTTCCGCCTGGCGGCCATATTTCACGGCATTAAAGGGCGCGCGCTGCGGGGTACGGCCTCATCCGCCCAGGCGCAGGAGCGGGCGAAAAAATTCCCTGAACTGGCGAGAATCGCCTGGACTCTCGCGCTTGAATCCTAATATTGATAGGCAATTTATCGAGGACAAAAATGAGCAGCGCTGATTGTGTAAAAATCCATAGGGAAAATGGGGTAATGACCATTACCCTCAACAGGCCGGAGGCGGGCAACGCCATTGATCTGGCGATGGCGCAGGCGCTTATGCAGGCGAGCATTGTCGCCGATCAGGATAGTTCGGTTCGCTGCGTACTCTTAACCGCCAGTGAGCGGTTTTTTTGCGTCGGTGGCGATGTTGGCGCATTCGCCCAGTCTATCGAGCAATTGCCGAGCTTGTTAACCGAGCTGACCAGTTACCTGAATCCGGCGGTTTCCCGATTGCTGAGAATGAACAAGCCCCTGGTTGTCGCCGTTAACGGTGCCGCCGCAGGCGCAGGTCTCAGTTTGTCGGTATTGGGGGATATTGTTATCGCCGCCAAATCCGCGCACTTTACCCCAGCCTACAGTATGGTGGGGCTGTCTCCAGACGTCGGCGCAACCTGGATACTGCCCCGCTTGATGGGGTTGCGTCAGGCGCAGGATTTTATTTTCAACAACCGTCGTCTAAGTGCAGATGACGCCTTAAAGCAGGGGCTGGTCACCGAAGTGGTCGAAGATGCCGAGCTGCAAACCAGGGCGGTGGCAGTTGCCGAAAAACTGGCCAACAGCGCCGTCGGCGCTCTCGGCAAAACCCGCAATTTACTGTTCGCCAGCATGGCCACCAGCCTGGAGACACAGCTGGAAAACGAAGCCAGAGCCATTGCCGCCTGCGGTAGTGACGAAGGGATTGAAGGGGTGAAAGCCTTTACGGAAAAACGCAAACCAGAATTTTACAAAGGATAACTGCCATGACCCAAGCCTATATTGTTCAGGCACTGCGAACTGCGGGAGGGCGCCGCGGCGGCATGCTTTCCGGTGTTCATCCCGCCGACCTCGGCGCGGTTGTGCTCAACGCCCTGGTGGCAAAAAGTGGTATTGATCCCCAGGTCATCGACGATGTCATCGTCGGCTGTGTCACCCAGGCGGGAGAGCAGAGTTTTGCCCTGGCGCGCAATATGGTTCTGGCGTCGAATCTGCCCGACAACATTCCCGGTGTCACCATCGACCGCCAGTGTGGATCATCCCAACAGGCACTGCATTTTGCCGCCCAGGCGGTGATGTCCGGCACCCAGGATGTGGTTATCGCCGCCGGTGTCGAGAGCATGAGTCGAGTGCCCATGTTCAGCAATTTTCAGCTCCATAAAGACATGGGTATGGGCACTGGTCCTTTTAGCCAGCGCATTAAAGATCGCTACGGTGTCAAAACCTTCAGCCAGTTTACCGGCGCCCAAATGATGGCGGATAAATATGGCTTCAACCGTGAACAACTGGATCAGTTTGCCCTTGAAAGCCACCGCAAAGCCATCAAGGCAACAGAGGCCGGCGCCTTCGACGATGAAATTGTGCCCGTTGCCGTGGCAAAAGATGGCCACCAACTGATCCACAGTAAAGATGAAGGGATTCGCTATAACGCGTCTCTCGAAGGCATAGGCGCGGTAGAGCCACTCCAGGAAGGCGGTGCCATTACCGCCGCCAATGCCAGTCAGATTTGCGATGGCGCTGCCGGGCTGCTTGTGGTCAATGAAAAAGCCTTAAAGGCATACGGCCTGACACCACTGGCGCGAGTCCATCATATATCTGTAACCGCAGGGGATCCGGTGATTATGCTCGAAGAACCCATACCGGGCACTTTGGCGGCACTGAAAAAAGCGGGGATGTCCATTGGAGATATCGACCTCTACGAAGTTAACGAGGCATTTGCGTCCGTGCCTCTGGCCTGGCTGAAAACCTTGGGAGCCGATCCGCAAAAACTCAATATTCACGGCGGCGCCATCGCCCTTGGCCATCCACTGGGCGCCAGTGGTGCGAAACTGATGGCGACGTTGATTCATGCCCTGGGTCGCAATGGCAAGCGCTGGGGATTGCAAACCATGTGTGAAGGTGGCGGTATCGCCAATATGACAATTATAGAAAGGCTTTGATATGGCAATTAAAAATGCATTTACGCAATTGTTGGGCATAGAGCACCCCATTGTTCAGGGTGGCATGATGTGGGTGGGCAGAGCGGAGCTTGCGGCAGCGGTTTCCAACGCCGGTGGCCTCGGCATTATTACGGCGCTGACCCAGCCGACTCCGGATGAGCTGCGCCGGGAAATTGACCGCTGCCGAACCCTGACCGACAAACCCTTTGGCGTCAATTTGACGATTCTGCCCTCGGTGAATCCGCCGCCCTATGCGGAATACCGCAAAGCCATTATCGACAGTGGTGTGACCATTGTCGAAACTGCAGGCCATAAACCCCAGGAGCATGTGGACGACTTTAAAGCCCACGGCATCAAGGTGTTGCACAAATGTACGGCGGTTCGTCATGCGGTGTCGGCGCAGAGAATGGGTGTGGATGTTATCTCCATCGACGGCTTTGAGTGCGCCGGCCACCCAGGTGAAGACGATATTCCCGGTTTGGTGTTAATCCCGGCCACGGCCGATAAGGTTACCATTCCCATTATCGCCTCCGGTGGTTTTGGTGATGGCCGCGGTCTGGCGGCGGCGCTGGCGCTTGGCGCCCAGGGCATCAATATGGGAACCCGCTTTTGTGCAACGGTGGAGGCACCCATCCATCAGAGGATCAAAGAATTTATTGTCGCCAACGACGAGCGCGCCACCAATTTGATTTTCCGCAAATTCAAAAATACTGGCCGTGTCGCCAAAAATAGTATTTCCGACAAGGTGGTTGAACTCAGCAATCAGCCCGGTTCGGAGTTCAAGGATATACAGCCCTATGTTTCCGGCGCCAAGGGCAGGCAGGCGCTTGAAACCGGCGATCTCGATGCCGGGTTGGTGTGGGCAGGGCAAATCCAGGGGCTTATTCACGATATTCCCACGGTTCATGAGCTGGTAACCAGAATCAGCCGGGATGCAGAAGACATCATCAGAAACCGGCTGCAAGCCATGATCTCTAATTAATGGCTAGGCCGGATTAAATAATGGCGAATCCAGACAAGCCCGCCTATATGGTGGTTGCTCTTGATGTCGTAGACCACCAGGATTACCTCAACCGCTACGCCGCGAAGGTGCTGGAGCAGTTTGAAAAAATCGGCGCCGAGGTTTTGGCGGCCTCTGCCGCGCCAATGGTTGTCGAGGGCGAATGGCGCGGCAACTGGACGGTAATCGTAAAGTTTCCCAGCATGGCTGTGGCCACTGAGTGGTACAACGCCGCCTACTATCAGCCGCTAAAACAAATCAGAATCAATGAGCTTACCACCGGGGGCACGGCAATTTTTGTTGAAGCCTTTGAGATGTCGGTATTTGGCTGATTTTTTCTTAAATTTAATTTGTAAGGCGTACATATGAACAAGGGGCCACTCTCAGGTTATCGGGTTATAGAGCTTGCAGGGCTTGGACCAAACCCTATGGCAGGGATGCTGCTCGCCGATATGGGCGCGGACGTTGTGGTTATAGACAGGGAGTCAAACAGCAGCGAAAAACGCCTCAAGGACATCAGTTTTCGCGGCAAGCGTTCGGTGATCCTTAATTTAAAAGATCCTCAGGAACTTGATGTTCTTCTCACCATGGTTGAAAAAGCCGATGTGTTGACCGAAGGGTTCCGGCCTGGTGTGGCGGAGAGATTGGGTTTTGGCCCGAATGTCTGCTTGGCGCGCAATCCCAGGCTTATATATGCACGGATGACCGGCTGGGGACAAAACGGTTCTCTTGCCCATACCGCAGGCCACGACATTAATTATATTTCCCTGACAGGCGCACTCCACGCCATTGGACGGGCTGGAGAAAAGCCAGTGCCGCCCCTTAACCTGATTGGCGATATGGGCGGTGGTGGCATGCTTCAGGTTGCCGGTATTCTCGCTGCGCTGCTCGAATGTCAAAAATCTGGCAAAGGCCAGGTGATCGACTCAGCAATGACCGATGGTTCAGCACTGCTGATGTGGATGGCGCACAGCGACCATGCCATGAACAACTGGGATGCCGCCAATCGGGGTGTCAATTGGTTGGATGGTGGCGCTCCCTATTACGACGTCTATGAAACTGCCGATGGCAAATATGTTTCCATCGGCGCCATTGAGCCGCAGTTTTACGCCCTGTTAGTGGACATAATTGGTGTCGACAGGGAAAAGTTTACGCGGTGGAAGGAAGACAAAGCCAATTGGCCGGCCTTAAAGCGCGAGCTGCAACTGGTGTTTAAGGCCAAAACGCGGGCGCAGTGGTCTGAGCTTATGGAGGGCACGGATGTCTGTTTTGCCCCTGTACTGAGTTTTGAGGAGGCGCCTGCACATCCCCACAACACTGCCCGGGAAACCTATATTTCCGTGGACGCTGTGGTTCAGCCCGCCCCGGCGCCAAGATTTAGCCGCACCCCGAGCGCTGTCAGCCATGGTTCTCGGCACGCCGGGTTTGATGCCGAGGCGGCACTCAAGGACTATGGCATCGGCGCCGACACCATTGCGCGCATTATGGCGGCCAACAAGCACTGACTCCAGCTCAGGAATCAGTGCCGTCGTTCGCCCGGGGGATCAGTGGCGCTGTAACAGCTGCTCTTTTATCATTCGCTTCAGCAGTTTGCCATTGGGTAGACGCGGCAAGTTTTCCATCAGGATAATTTTTTTCGGGCATTTAAATGCCGCCAGATTGGCTTTGCAGTAAGCGCTAATCGCGGCGGTAAAGCTGTCTGCCGATAGTGGCTCTTCACCGGGCGCAGGTTTGGTCGGCTCTATAACGGCAACCACTTCTTCGCCAAAGTCCGGATTGGGCATTCCCAGCACAGCCACATCCATGATGTGTGGATGGTTGACCAGTAAATTTTCGATTTCCTGGGGATAAATATTGACGCCGCCGGAGACGATCATAAAGGCGCGCCTATCAGTGAGATAGAGATAACCGTCGTCGTCCAGATAGCCTATATCGCCGAGGGTGCTCCAGCCTTTGTCATTGTAGGCCTCCCTGGTTTTTGCTGGATCTTTATAGTATTCAAAATCAGGCAAGCCGGAAAAATAAACGGTGCCTTCCTGATTCGGAGACAGCTCAGCACCCTGCTCGTCGCAAATATGGACTTCCCCCAGCACCACCCTGCCCACGGAGCCAGGATGTTTTCGCCATTCCTCTGAATCCAGAGCGGTGACGCCATTGCTTTCACTGCCGCCGTAATATTCGTAAATCACATCCCCCAGCCAGTCGATCATCTGTTGCTTGATTTCCCGAGGGCAGGGGGCTGCTGCGTGGACAACCACTTTCAGTGAAGAGGTATCGTATTGTTTGCGAATTTCCTCCGGCATTTTCAGCAGGCGTACAAACATGGTGGGCACCACCTGGGTGTGGGTGACGCGGTTATTGTTGATTTGAGCGAGGAACTCCTGCGGCTCAAATTTATCCATAAAAATAATTTTTCCCCCCAGGCGCAGGATGGCCAAACACCAGTTCAGTGGGGCTGCATGATAGAGAGGGGCTGGGGAAAGGTAGGTTGTATCCGCAGAAATGCCGTAGAGGCTGGCGATAAAAGCATCAACCGGTGGCGGCGTGCCAAATTCCCTGGCCATAAACGGGCGGCGAATGCCTTTGGGTTTTCCTGTGGTGCCGGAAGAGTAATACATAATCTGCCCTTCGGTCTGGACAAACTGAGCCGGGAGCATTCCCGTGGTTGCAATGGCCTTATTGATGCGACTGGCGATGTCATTATCATCCACCATCAATACCGGCAAGGGAATGGCGGCGAGCAGGTCGTTGTGCATGGCCGAGCTGATGACCAGGACGGAATCGGAATCCGAAATAATATGGCTGACTTCGGTATCCTTGAGATGCCAGTTGATTGGGGTGACATAAAGGCCGAGCCTAAGAGCGCCCCAGACAGAAATAAAATACTCCATGCGGTTTTCCAGTAGGATGGAAATAATCTGGCCTGGTTGCGCGCCCTGTTCCTGAAGAATATGAGCGAATTCGATGGAGGCATTATTGAGCATTTCCCAGCTCAGGGTTTTGCCGTTGGGGTCGGCAATGGCGATGGCGTTGGGGCGAGCCAGGGCATGATCATTGATATGGGGCAAGGCAGCTCTCCTGTTATTTTTAGGGGGCTCTGATTAATTCTGTTTCCGTCACTCCCGCGCAGGCGGGAGCCCAGAAAAATCAACAAATTCTAGATTCCCGCCTGCGCGGGAATGACATTAATCAGGGCTTTCTTAGTTTTTCAATCTGATAGCTGATAGCTGGGCGCTGTTGCTGGCGCTCAGCCTAATGCTTCCATTTAACCCTTAAAGGCAGCGCTTTCATGCCGCTGATAAAATTTGAGCGTATACGGCTGATTTCTCCGTCAACTTCAAAACTGTCGCAGTGGTTGAGAAACTCTTCAAGAAAAATAGCAATCTGTAATTCCGCCAGGCGGCTGCCCACACAGAGATGGGTTCCCGCACCAAAGGCGCGGTGTTTGATAATGGGTCGACTGACATCAAAGTCGTCGGGATTTGGCCAAATATCCTCGTCGCGGTTTGCTGACGGATACCAGAGTAGAATTTTATCGCCTTTTTTCAGCTCCACACCGCGAATAGTCACATCTTCCATCAATGTACGGCGCATATGCATCACAGGGGATACCCAGCGCACAATTTCATTGACCGCATTGGGAATCAGCTGAGGATTTTCTTTCAGGGTTTGCCACTGCTGCGGAAATAATGAAAAAGCCTGAATACCGCCGGAGATGGAATTGCGAGTGGTTTCATTGCCGCCCACCAAAATCAGAAAAATATTGGCGATAAAATCTTTGAAAGGTACTTCGTCGCCGTTTTTATCGGTGCTCAATACGGTGACAACATCGGAGCGATCAGAGCCCATGCGTTCCGCTCTGAGTCCGCCAAAATAGGTGGCGATTTCCTGGGTGATTTTTGCCATATACTCAGGGGAGCGGCGGAAATCCGGGTCGTCTTCCCCGATCAGGGCGTTAGTCCATTCGAACAGCTTGCCCTCGTAACTTTCCGGCATATCAAGCAGTTCGGTCAGGGTTTTGATGGGAATAGGCGCAGATAGACTTTCCACCAGTTCAATATTCTCGCGGGTTTTTGCCGCGCTGATCAGTGCCTTGATGCGCTCGCGAATGCGATTTTTCATGTCGTTGAGCCGGTCTGGAGTAACCGACTTCATCACCGGCAGACGCTGATTGATGTGCAGGGGAGGGTCTCTGGAGATAAAGGGAATGCCCACCGAGTTTTCCGTATTGGCGCCGGACTGGGCAACGCCGAGATCCTGCTCTTCAAAAATGCGATGGCCGCCATTTTCAGTGGCGGATGAAAAAATTTCAGGGTGGCCGCCAGCAAAGCCAACATCTTCATATTTGGTCAGTGACCAAAAACCCGTACCGCCAGACCATTCGCTCCAGCATACGGGCATGTCACGACGCAGTTGCGCAAACAGTTCGTGGGGAAAACCCTGGGCAAAATTATCTGGCTCCGCCAGCAGAGTGCCGGCAGCGTATTTGATTTTATTATCCATAGTGTCCTCTTATTGTAATTATGAGGTTGTCTGAACTGACTTTAATTCAAAATAGCATGTTTGAAATGTATAATAATTTAGACGTGGTGTCTATAATCAAAACAGAGGAGTGTTGACTTGGTGGCCGAGAATGATCCATAAGGATGGGTACATTGTAGGTGTGGCAGGGACAATAACTGAAAAAAGACCATGAAAATGAAACCTGAAAGAACCGGGGGAAAAACCTCAAACATCGCCCAAGAACGCCAAAAAAGGCGCAACAAGCTCAGCGTCGACCAGAAAATGTTGCTGGCGATGGAGCAATTACTGCTGGACGGGGAGGAATTTTCGTCAACGACTGTGGATCGTCTCGCCGAGGCTGCGGGCATATCTCGGGCGTCTTTTTATTTAAATTATCGCGACAAAGCCGATCTCGTCACCCACCTTTTTGATGAAGTGCAAAGCGAAATCATTGCCGCCGCAGGTCAGTGGTTCAAGAACGCAGGCAGCACCACCTATCCTGATATACGCAAAAGCCTTGCGGGGATTCTCGGGGTCTACCGCGATCACTACGTCATACTTTCTGCCATGCAACAAACCGCGTTAACCAACATGGAGGTGGCTGAGCGCTGGCAGCTCATGAAAAACCAGTTATGCCGCGCAAGCATCAAAGCACTGGGGCAGTTGAGGGAGGGCGGCAGCGCTCACCCAGGCGCCAGCGATCTGGGTGCAACCCTGCTCACGCTGGCAATTAACCATGTTTCCGTCACGGAATCCTGGCTGCTCAATCCTGAGAAATTTGAAGCAACCTGCGATGCCTGGGCGCATATCGCGTGGAGAGCTCTGTCCGCGCCTTAGCCTTAAGGGTTTAAATAACGATGCCTGAGAGAGTGCTCTGTCACTGGGTGATAAACCCTCCATTGCACTGTAATGCGGCTGGACAGTAGAACGCTTGAAAAACGCGCTTACCGAAGATTTCGAAAAAAACACTATAAGCAGCTGGATGGAACTCATTATGGAGTGGTCAAGGGGTAGAGCCAGCCGAGCCCTAATGTCTTTCAAGTTTGGGGTGCAAGATTAAAATATGCGTAACTTGTTGATTTTATTGGTGCGGAGGCCGGACTCGAAAAATAATATTAACTATATGAATATTATTGAAATTATATGATTCGTTTTTCGCAAGTACCGTCAAAAGTACCGTCAAGAGCTGCCTTATAATTAAACTCCATCCTCAGCCAAAACCATCAGTCTTCGCCGTGGCGCATCGATATGTGCGTCGTGCGGCAGGATAATACAGGGTGGCCTGCAGGGCATGAATAGAAATCAAAGTTCCAGCCGGCATGCCGTTCGGGAGTATCCATGCGCATATCCCTGATACTGTAGCGTCTTTGACAAACCGGACATTCAACCTCGCCATAGCCATGCTGGAGAAGGTCGAGGGACATACTGCTGAAATCGACAGGTTCCGGAATCTCCGTAATGATTTCCAGGGACTCATCTCTTCCCTTGATGAAGTTTACCAGTGCCGTATGCTCCTGCTCCCAGAACAGAGGGAGATCCCTGCCCCGGAAATGCTGTTCAATATCAGCGGTGGCGAACCAAATGCTTATATGGGGGGTGCCGTCGACGGCACTTTCCGGGCAACGGTAGAGGACGGTCGAACCGCATGGCGGAGGATTGCGGGTCATTTCCTCCAGCTGGCGCATCCGGCTGGCCAGGCCGCCGAAGAGGTCCATACCACCATTGTGCCGAATGTCGCGCACTGCATGTCCTTTCAGGATCAGTGCCGGTTTCGTCACCAGAAACAGCGGCCATAGCAACAGGCTCATCACGAATCCGATCCAGATGTCCCCGGAGCGGTGGCGCCAGTCGAACTTATCCAGGTGACCCCACATCATCAAGCCAAGCCAGAGGGCAACGAGAAGCGTCAGGGCAAGGTAGGCCCAAAGAAATATCACGGCGACAGATCATCCATTGATTACAGAGGCCAGAAGGAGATAGAGAAGCACTGCCAGTAGAGTCGCTGGTGTACACCTTCCCAAAGAAGGAGCGACGATCCAACCGGCAGGGCTTGCTGCGACCTTGACGGAATAGCAGCGTACCGCCAACTATGAGGCTCGGCCCAGCTTGCGGATAGTAGCATCTATCAGATGTATTGGCCTGGCTGTATCGAAATGGCTGGACTGCGAGATTTTCCAATGAAAAACCCCCAATTTGGCCGGACGTTCTGGGCTGCGATTGCCCAGCTTGCCGGTGATTAGAGGTTCGAATAAAAGTATACGCACAGGGCCGATCTTTGCAAGTACAGGAAAAAGCGAGGCATCTCGATGCTCCGCCAAGGCGATTACCCCTTCCCAATCTTCTATTCCACTCCCTCAGCCTGACCAAAGGGCTGTATCTGCCATCAGGGTCTGGCCCGGCCAGCTACTTGTGCGTTGCCTCAAATATAGTCATTAGCCGTGATTCCGTAAGCCGCAATTCGTCTGCGATACCCTTCAGTGAAGCCTTAACCAGCAGATCATGTTCTGCAATGAGGCGTTGAAATGTTTTCCAGTGCATGCCTTTTGGCTTGCTCCATATGGGAACGTCATTGAGTATGCCCCGTGGCCAATCCAGTTTGGCGCGAATCCTGTTCGCTTTCCGGGCCAAGCGGTCGTGTGACTTTTCACGCTGGCTTTCATACACAAGCAGGTGGCAATGGCGGCAGCTGTATATATCGCCTGAGTAAAGAATGGCAACGCGCCGGCCGCAACCCAGCGCCGGGCATCGGAACCAGGGGCGTTGGCCCCCTAAATGGCACTCGGTCCAGTCAAGGCACACTTCGTAATTCTTGGGGTTCCAGGTCTCCTCTCCACGCCTTTGCACGAGGTAGTCGAAAACAAGTCGATCGGCCTTGACCCGTATCCACATTGAAGCAACCTTCTCTTCCCCCCTATACCAGGACCAACAAAAGCTGGTGCCGGAATCCAACAGTCCATCTCGATAAAGCCGTCGGATATCGATTGATCGAAAATTTTCTGTCGTGTTCTTGGCGCCGGCATGCCAGCGCCTTCCACTGCCGTAACCGCCCATAGTTCCTCCAGGTTTTACCGAAATCATTAGGCAGAAGTAATCTTTGATGGTTACCAAAATATGGTCACCGGTTCCAGTCTGAACGGTCTTTGCCATGCCTGATCCAGGAGTTTGCTGTCCTCCTGCCACGGTTGTCCTTGCGGTGGGGCGTAGGCTCCTCGGTGCTTGCCCCGATCCAGACATCACGATAGCTGTCCAGCAGCCGCTGCTGAGCCGGAAGGGACTTGTCACTGAGCAGATCAAGCAGAAATGCCTTGTCGTCTGGGAGTAATGGCAGACCTTCCAGCGCCTCCAGTGGGGCGGGCGAGGCCGGCGCTGACGGCGACTGCGTTGACGTGTCTGGAATGGGTTGAACAGCAAGCCCTGCGCCATCAGCCTCAGCCAATACCCACGACAGTGTAGAGTGGTCGGCAGCACATTTTTCCACTACCCAGCGCCGTGTCTTGTCGTCGGTTTCGCCAATGTGATCGAGCCAAGATTCGATCAGCCACCTGTCTTCAGTAGACAACGACTCCAAGGGGCTGCGACCTGCCAGAGCATCGATGATTTCGGTACGATGCTCTGTCAGTTTTACCAGGAGGTTGTCCGGGGGTGGTCGGCGAGATTCCCAGGCAATCCTTCCGCCTTCCAGTGATAGGGTCACCCCGTAGGCCATGGCTTCTCCTATCAACGACAATGCACTCATAACAGCCCCCGGTAGCTAGCGCCTTCAACTGCCATCGTTTCATCTGCGGAAGTTGCGGAAGTTGCGGAAACCGTTGATTGCTGCGGGCTCCAGCTTGCGGAAGAATTGCGGAAGGTTGCGGAAGGCTTGGGCCTTGGCGCCAGATTATCTGGTTGTTGTTGGCTTTCCGCAGGCTTCCGCACACTTTCCGCACCGCCAACTGACTGTATTTCTTCGATTTCCGCAGAATCCGCAACTTCCGCAAGGGAATTGATGCGGAAATGCTTACCGTCCGCGGACAACAGGTGCCTGTATTCCAGGAGTATGGCGAGTAGCCGGTCCCGGTTCTTCGAGTTACGCACAAACTTGGGTCCCGATTTGCCCAGCTCATTGCGGTGGAAGGATTGCCACCGATCGACTCGGCTGGGCTCTCTGAGCCAGGCCATCAGCTCAGAAGCCTGTACCAACACCGTGGGTGGCTGGGCCTCCTCGGAGTAGCGCACCCATTCGGTAAGGGAATGACGCACCAGCCGGCAGGCGCTCAACATGATGTATTCATCGATCATCTCTCGCTCCTCAAAGTAGGCAAACACCGTTGCTACCCGCAGTGCCAACTCCCCGGCGCGGCTTGCGAAGGGCCTTATGCCGGCAAATTCACCCAATGGCGCCTGTTCTTGTTCCGTCTCGTTGTAGAATCTCAGCCATCTCCGTCTGGCCTCCCCTGTCATCTCCAGGGTCGGTGGGGTGACTTCACCAGTTTCGGATACGATGTGGGCGGGGGTGTCCAGGAGTTTGCCGCACCGTTGCCAGAATCGTTGCAACCTGACGTCGCGATAGCTTTTTTCGGCGATCTTTTCTGGCGTCAGAAGGCGCGTACCCGCCATGCTCGTCGCACTGGTGAACAGAAAGCGCGGCAGAAAGCCCTGTTCCCGCAACAGCGCGTCCTGCAGTGCCTCCGCAACGGCCACAGGTTGCGCCAGCATCAGGATGGACAGGCGCCGGTGGTAGGCAAAGCCGGAACCTTCGGCATTGCCCCTGGAGCGAGTGCGCTCGAAGAACCCGCTGTCGAACGCCTTGATCAGCCCGCCGATGGTGGCAGCCCGTGTCTCCGCCTTGAGGGACGCGCCGCCAAACATTTGCCCTCCTTCGTCCGTATCCCAGCACGCCAGAGACCCGCCGCGGATCATGTTCCCCACAATGGGTTCGAAGGTGGCGTCGGAATACTGAGTTCGGGGATCAGGGGGCAGGGGGTTCTCCGCCAGGAACTCGTCCCTCTTCTTCCCCTTCAGCCGATCAGCTTGTGACAAAATTGCCCTTACCTGCTGTTCGTGCTCGGTACGTGCCAACCGCTCGGCCTCATCGATCTCGCGAAAAGCCAGGCGGCGGGATTCTGATTTCCGGTCCCCACTGTTGGCGAGGGTGAGCATGAACAATGAGCAGGGGGTGCCATCGGGGCGGAGATGGTGGGGTGCATTGACGCGGCCTTGCGCTAGGTACGCGGCTGCACCAATTACACATTGACCCGCCAGTTCGACGGGTGCCTGGACGTGGTAGGCAATGGCCTGGGCCGCCGCCCGCATCAAGGGTGGCAATGCCTCGATCGGGTAGGGGGCGGGCGCATACTGGTTGGGTATCAAGGGCAGGGGAGGCCCCTCAATCGGACTATTGGGTCTAGGGAAGGTCGCTATCGGGTCCAGTGTCATCACTTGGCCCTCCAGCAGTTGGCAGAATCGTTGAAATCCGTGCAAACGCAGTCGGTGCCGCAGGATTGCGGCCATAAGAGCCCACCACCCACGGCTTGGGCCGCTTCCGTGGCCTTGGCGATGCCGGGATTGCCGGGGGTGCGGTGATCATTGTCGGCGGCCAGGATCAGCTCCAGCGCGGGATGAGCCGCCCGCAGCGCCTGCGCCACCGGCGACAGATTGCCGGCGTTCATGGCAGCGGCCACCGGCAAACGGGTTTCCGCGTGGACCGTTGCCGCCGTTGCCCAACCCTCTGCAATGTACAGCTTCCCCAACTTGGGCAGGGTGGGGGCGCCCACCAGGCTGAAACACCCGGTAATGCGCCCATTCTTCAGGAAGCGCTTGGTGCCGTCCCCGTTGATCCGCTGGATGTTCACCAGCCTCCCGGTGACATCCCATATGGGGATCAGCAACCAGCCGGCCATCTCACGGACATTGAGAGCCGGCACCCCTTTGCGGGCAAGGTAGGGGTGGCACACAGTGGCAGACCTCCCTCCCTCCCATAGCGCCATTGCCCGGCAGCTGGCCTGTTCTTGCGCAGATAAGCGCTCTGCCTTGCGACGATTACTCGCCGACATGGCTTCATTTTTCTGGTTTCTGGTCGGCACTGGAGAGCGACAGCCGCGGGTTGCAGATACGGTATATCGCTCCCCAGTGCGCCAGTTGCCAAAGGTGCAGGATGGCACTCCGTCCATGCGGCATGCGTACCAGCACGCCAGGTTACCCGGCCGGCCATTGGGGTCATCAATCCGGTGGATTTCGCCGTCGGCAATGGGGGTGATGAACACGCCCAGGTGGTTGTAGATGGCCTCCGAAAAATGGTGAGTGACATCGTAGGAAGTGGTAAAATCAGCAGCGGTATATCTTTTAGGGCTGGCCTTTGGTTGGCC
Organism: Porticoccaceae bacterium; assembly: GCA_050175615.1. Lineage (GTDB taxonomy): Bacteria > Pseudomonadota > Gammaproteobacteria > Pseudomonadales > Porticoccaceae > CAYXXZ01. Next base: position 19,913 of record JBFXIU010000003.1, read on the forward strand.
TATTTTTTTGTCCATGGTTTAGCGCTCCTGCTCGATCAGACGACGAATATCCTCAATCCGCCAGGCAGTGCAGCGGGCACCAATTTTTACGGGCTGGGGATATCGACCGGATTTGACTCCGGCCCACCAGGTGGATTTGCTAACAGGAATAATTGGAGGCGCAGGAGGAATAGCCCGGGCATCACCTAGTATCTGGCGAAGGCGAACAAAGCCTTCTGTAGGCAGGTTGGTCATAAAACTCGTCTCGAATTAATGGGTTCGAGGCGATCCTAGACCGTGTTATTTGGTTCTTGTACTGCAGGCTTTTGCGAAACGCGTAACGCAAATTTGCGTTACGCGTTTCGCAACTTTCTACGGAGTCTGGAGAGTTTGGATGGCATAGATGAAAGCTTAACTTTCGGCCATTCAGACCTGTCCAAGGATTGATTGACGATCAGGTAGTAGTCGTTGTGTGCTTCAATTATTCCTTCTGCCTCCATGGTCCTGACGATTTCCTTCGATGATATGTCGGGATTTCGCTTTAGATACGTGGTGAAGGGGTCGGTTCTAACCTTGCTTCTCTGTTTAGCCATTGCTTGCGCATGAGCTGTTTCAATTAAACTTGATATCGCCTCAAGAAATCCATCGGCAGCGAGGGTACGTAAAATAGATTTAAATGCCTGCTCTTCAATAGCCAGCGCCAACGCAGCCGCTTTTGAAGTCTCTATATCACTAAGTTCCCTTTTAGTCAGATCAGAGTCCCAGAGAGCCCTCCCCTGGGGGTCGTCAGGCGGGAGGCCTTCACTAAGAAGTTTGCAAAGGGTATGAAAGGCTGCTTTCCCTACCGGCTCCACTGCCTTTCTAAAGGTTGCTTCGAATGTAAAATTCTTTGTTGCCGCGGGGTTTTCTTGACTTTGCCTGGTGATGCGAGATCTAAACCCGAGTGCCGTCACTTGCTTGCTCTTCATACCGAAGTCCCTGTGTATCTGAGTGATTCAAGTTGGATACGATTGGACGATATAGCAAGTTTTAGTAATCTCCTATCCCAAGGGTCGTTTTTCCGCTGCCTCTGGGCATAACCGCTGCAGTAACGGAAGCAATCAAGGCTGCTATAACACGCCATTGCCAGCCTCGAAGACAGGTAGAGTTTGCTCTCATTCCTATTCTTGGGCGATGTGGCAGCTGGAAGGGGGTCTGACCTCTTCTAGGTCTTGAAAACTCCCACCAACTTGCGACTCTTGGCGCATCCTCCTCAGCCTGTTATCATCATTTTTAGCAGCACCAATAACCCGGCTCAGAAAAGGACACTCACTGGATGCCCAAGTTGTCAGCAGACGGAGCATCACCCAACCAACGCGAACGCCTGTGGCAGATCGATTTTCTGGCGCGTTTCCGTGGCCAGGTTACTCGTCACGACTTGGTGCAGCGTTTTGGCATCGCTCTGTCCAATGCCACCCGCGACTTCGCCCTGTACCGCGAACTTGCACCGCAAAATCTCGACTACGACCATAGCGATAAGGTCTATCGTCGCACTGGGCAGTTTCAGCCACTATTCACCTATGACCGCGAGCACACCCTACAAACACTAACCCTGGGGCAAGGGGTGGGTTTTGAAGCCTGCGCGCAACCGATACTGGTCGATGCCGCTCCCATGCTCAACCAACCCGATCTGGATATTCTGGCAGCGGTGTCGCGCGCCATCTATGCTGGCAAGGCGCTGGCCATCGAGTACGTTTCGATCAGCAGCGGCGCGACCAGACGCGAAATTGTGCCCCACAGCCTGGTCAACACCGGCCTGCGCTGGCATGCCCGCGCCTATTGTCGTACCCATGCTGAATTCAGAGACTTCGTGCTGACCCGGATCACTGCCGCAGACGAGGTGCCAGGAGAGGCAGACGAGGCTGTCGAATCCTTGGCTCAGGACCAGCAGTGGAACCGCCATGTGACGCTGGAGCTTATCCCCCACCCGTGCGCTGCCTATGCCCGTGCTATTGAGCTGGATTACGGTCTCGAATCAGGGCAGTTCATTATGCTGTCAGTGCGGGCGGCGACAGCCGGTTATCTGCTGCGTCGGTGGGGCGTCGACTGCAGTCCCAAGGCCACATTGCCGCCGGATGAGTTTCAGCTGGCCTTGCGCAATCCTGGACTGGTCGCAACCCAGGCCAATCTTGCCCTGGCTCCGGGGTTTTCTGAGGAGGCCGGTTGCTAATGAGCTCAATTGCAGCCCAGCAAAAATTTGGCTTCAAGTTCGGTCGCAGCGGCGCCCATTCCGCCCGCACCATGATGTTGGCGGAGATTACCGAACTGTTTCATGGCCGCAGCGTGGAGGCAACCCCAGCCCAGTACCAGGAAGACATCGAGCTGTTCAATGTACTCCACAAGCCTACCGAAAAGGCGCGCAAGCTCACCTGGCGCCACCTGGTCGATCTCTACGGCATGGATACCGCCATCCCGCTATTCCGGGCGTTCCGCCGCCTGTGGGAGAGCGACGAATCCGCCAGGGGCTTGCTTTGCTGTCAAATGGCGCTGGCCCGCGATCCACTGCTGCGCCTGTCCCAGGACAAGATCCTATCCCTTGTGCCCGGTCAATGGCTGCCCCGTGAAGACATGGAGCACGCGCTTGAAGAGCAATGCCCTGACCGCTACAGCCAAGCGATGCTCAAATCCCTGGCCCAAAATGTCAACGGCAGCTGGACCCATGCTGGTTTTCTCCAGGGCCGCACAAAAAAAACCCGCACCGAGCCCAATGTGCGCCCCGTCAACGTCGCTTTTGCGTTGTTCCTGGGCTACCTGCAGGGAGCAACCGGCACCAGGCTGTTTGCCACCCCATGGACTCGCATACTCGGCTGTCGCGTTGAGCGCCTGATGGAGTTGGCGCGCCAGGCCAGCCATAGCGGCCTGCTGACCTTCAAACACTCCAGCGAGGTGGTGGAAGTGACCTTTCCGGGTTATCTGACAAAGGAAGAGGAGACCTGGTTGCATGAGTAACCGACTGAACCGTCTGATCCAAAGCTACACCAACCACATCAGCCTGCCCTGGATGAAAGGGTTGGCCAACGAACAGCGAGTGCTGTTTGCCGTTTATCACAAAGAGGACGAGCTCAAACTGCGTGCCCGCGTTGAGGAGTTTCGCCTGGCGACTGAAAGTGCCGGGCATCCCTGGCTGGAGCTGAATATCACCCGCCTGTTTCCCGACTGGATGGCCCAGCAGAAATACCGTGAAGAGTACTTCGAAGATCCGCAAACCCTGGCGCCCAAATACAAGGCGTTTATCCGCCAGTCTGTGGAGATGCTCGCCGCACAAATCCAGTCCCAGGCCGATGAGAAAACCCTGGTGGCGCTGATCGGCTGCGGCACCCTGTTTGGTTTTGCCTCGGTGTCGGACTTCGTCAAACAGTTGGCCGAGCATGTGCCGGGGCGGCTGTTGGTGCTTTTCCCCGGTGAATACGTCAACAACGGCTACCGTCTGCTCGATGCCCGCGATGGCTGGGGCTACCAGGCCACGGCGATCACAGCCGACAACTGATTACCCACGAATAAGCATTTAACACACAGATTGGCGCAGTAAGCGCACAGGGAGCACGCTAAGGATGTTGAACCGCGAGATTTACCAGCTAGATCCCCAGCAGAACCGGCTGGAAAACAACGGCGTCGCCGAAGTCAAGGACGACCAATCAGCCCAGGCGCTCAAAACCCTGCGCTACGAGCTGCAAACCTTCGTCTGCGACGGCGAGTACCAGGCCGGCCTCGACAAGATTCTGTCTGCCTACCTGCGCAACCTGGGTGGCCAGCACGAGCAGCCCGGCGTGTGGATCTCCGGTTTCTTTGGCTCCGGTAAATCCCACCTGGCCAAAATGCTGCGCGCCCTGTGGACCAACCAACCGTTCAGCGATGGGGTCTCTGCCCGCGATATTGCCGATCTGCCCCAGGAAATCAAAGACCACTTGAAGGAGCTGAGCATTGTCAGCAACCGCCACGGCGGTCTGCACGCGGCATCCGGCACCCTGGGCTCCGGCGCCAACAACAACGTGCGCCTGGCGCTGCTCAACATCATCTTCAAATCTGCTGGTTTGCCTGAACAGTACCACCAGGCCCGCTTTGTGTTGTGGCTGAAAAAACAGGGCATCTTTGACCAGGTGAAAGCCGTGGTCGAAGCAGCAGGCGACAGCTGGAATGATGAGTTGGAAGACCTCTACGTCTCCCGCAGCATTGCCAGTGCCCTGCGTGAAATAGACAACAGCCTGGGCGACGACGTTAAGGAAGTGCGTCAATTACTGCGCGAGCAGTATCCCAATGTGCAGGATGTCACCAACCAGCAAATGGTCGACGCCATTTACGACGCCCTGGCATCAAACGGCCAGTTCCCGCTCACCCTGGTGGTGCTTGATGAGGTGCAACAGTACGTCGGCTCGGACACCGACAAGGCGCACCAGGTACAGGAGGTGGTAGAAGCCTGCTGCAAGCACTCCATCTTCCAGAACAAGTTGCTGTTTGTCGCCACCGGCCAGAGCGCTCTGTCGGGGATGCCCAATCTGCAACGCCTGCTTGGCCGCTTCCAAATTCCGGTACAGCTATCCGATACCGATGTCGAATCTGTCATCCGCAAGGTTATCCTGCAAAAAAAGGCCTCGGCCAAGCCCCACCTGGAGCAGATACTGCAATCCCATCTAGGCGAGATTTCCCGCCAACTGCGCGGCACTAAAATCGAGCACCACCAGGATGACGAAAAAATCATGCTGGCCGACTACCCTCTGCTACCGGTACGTCGCCGCTTCTGGGAAAAGGTACTGCGCATCGTCGACACCACCGGCACCGTTTCACAGCTGCGCAACCAGCTCAAGGTCATTCACGAAGCTGCCCAGGCCACCGCCGACAAACCGCTGGGCCATGTGGTTCCAGCGGACTTTATCTACAACCAGATCTCGGTCAGCCTGTTGCAGACCGGCGTCATCTCCAAAGAAATCGCTGAAACCATTGGCCGCCTCTCCGCAGGCGATGCCGACGACCAGCTCAAATCCCGCATCCTCGGGTTGGTGCTGCTGATTGGCAAGCTGCCCTCTGAACCAACCGCCGACTGCGGCGTGCGCGCCACGGCCGACATGCTCGCCGACCTGCTGATTGACGATCTCAACAGTGGCAAAGAGGCGATTCGCACCCAGGTGCCCAAACTGCTGCAAACGCTGGCCAACGAAGGTCTGTTGATGCCCATGCAAACCAGCATCGGCACCGAGTACCGTCTGCAAACCCAAGAGAGCGCCCAGTGGTACGACACCCTGCGCCAGGAAGAAGCCGACCTGCGCGGCAACCTACAGCGCATCGAAAACATCCGTGTCGACCTGCTGCACAAAGAACTGCGCCGCCAGGTGGCCCAGGTGCGCCTCACCCAGGGCAAGTGCAACGAGCCGCGCCAGGTGATCCCCTGCTTCGAACCCGAGCTGCCCAAAGACGCCAAAGAAAAAATCTACGTCTGGGTCCAAGACGGCTGGAGTACCAATGAAAAGGACTTCCTCGCTGATGCCCGCAGCCGCCAGCCCGGCGAACCGACCATTTTAGTCTTTGTGCCGGCCCGCAACCGCTCCGAGCTGACCAACGCCATCATTGCCGAACACGCCGCTCAGGCTACCCTCGATAAACGCGGTATCCCCAACACCGATGCCGGCAAAGACGCCCGCAGCGCCATGGATACCCGCTACCGAGATGCGCAAAAGCAGGTACAGGCCCTGCTGCGTGAAATCTTCGAGGGCGTGCAAGTGCTGCAAGCAGGTGGCAACGAGGTGGACGGCAACAGTATTGCCGAGCGGGTAGAAACCGCCGCCAAAGCCTCGCTGATTCGCCTCTACCGCGACTTCGATGCCGCCGATCACCCCGGCTGGGGCAAGGTCTACGACCGCGCCAGCAAAGAGGGTGGCCAGAATGCTCTGGACGTACTGGGTTACAAAGGTGATGCCGAACAGCACCCAGTGTGCGCGGCCATCAAGCGCTTTATCGGCGTGTCCAAAAAAGGCAGCGAAATCCGCGAGCACTTTCTGGCCGCCCCCTACGGCTGGCCCCAGGACGCCATCGACGGTGGCCTTGCCGTGCTTATGGCCACCGGCATCCTGATTGCCAGTGACAACCGCAACAACCCGGTCAGCGCCACCACCATGGAGCGCAAGCAGATCACCCAGACCAGCTTCAAGCCGGAAAGCATCACCATCCGCCCGGTGGATCTGATCAAAATTCGCGGTGTACTCAGCATCAGTGGCATCGACTGTCAGCCCGGCGAAGAAGCCGCCAAGCTGCCCCTGCTGGCGGAAAAAGGCCGCGAACTGGCCAAACGGGCAGGGGGTGAAGCACCACTGCCGAAAATGCCCGACAGTCGCCTGTTCGATGAACTGGCACGGCAATCCGGTAACGCCCAGCTGAAGCAGGTGCTGGATGAGCAGGATGCCATCAAGCAGGCTATCAAAGACTGGACCGACACCGCCCAGCGTATCGAAGCGAGGCGCGGCGACTGGGTGCTGCTCAAAGACCTGCTCGCGCTCAGTCGTGGCCTGTCTTTCCATGCAATCATCCACACTGAAGTGGATGCCATTATCAACCAGCGCTCCCTGCTGGATGACCCCAACCCGGTTACTGGCCTGATCCAGCAGTTGGTCGGCAAGCTGCGCGACGCCATCCAGTTTCATGTGCAGGCCTACCTTGCTCGCCATGCCGAGTGTCTGGCCCAATTGCAAAGCGACAGCCACTGGCAGCAACTCAGCGACGAGCAACAACAGGCCATTCTCGACAGGCGCAAGCTGCACACCCTGGAGCAACCGGCGCTGAACGATGCCGAGGCCATTATCGACAGCCTCAATACGGTGAGCCTGGAGCTGTGGTCCGAGCGCACCGACTCCCTCGCCAGCAAGTTCGACAGCGCCCGCCTGGAGGCCGCCGAACTCTTGCAGCCCAAGCTGCAACGCATCAACCTGCCGCGCACAACCTTTGAATGCGAAGCCGATGTGGATACCTGGCTGACTGACGTCAAACAGCAGATTCTCGCCAAACTCAACGATGGACCGGTGACCTTCTGATGACTCGCGCCCCACACCGTCAGCCCCTCGACAAAACCCTGCGCCGCGCGCTGGAAACCACCGTGGTCAAAGCCCGCGATATTGCCGAACTGGCCGCCAGCCAGGCGCTCACCCGTCTAAGCGTGGGTGACACCAAGCCTGCGGACTACCTGAGCGACGAACAACGCCAGCTGCGCACCCGCCTGCGCGCCCATGGCCGCCAGTTGGGGGATAGTAAAGTGGCCAGTGGCCAGCAAACCCTCCACAAGCTGGTGACTGAGGTGGCCTACGAACACTGGCACCGCATGCTGTTCGCCCGCTTTCTGGAGCAGAACCACCTGCTGATGTACGACCCGCACACCGCGCTGACGCTGGCCGAATGCAACGAGCTGGTGCAAGACCCGGACACCCTGCGCGATGCGTTGGAGCGACGTTGCCAAAGTGGCTGGGAACTGTCCGGCGTGCTGGCCTCGAAAATGCTGCCACAGATCTTCCGTATCGACTCGCCGGTATTTGCCCTGGAGTTCGCCCCCGAGCACCAACGCGAACTGGAAAAGCTGGTCACCGGCCTGGCCGCAGAGACCTTTCAGGCCCAGGACAGCTTGGGCTGGGTCTATCAGTTCTGGCAAAGCAAGCGCAAGGAAGAGGTCAACAAGTCCGAGGTCAAGATCGGCGCTGACGAACTCTCGCCCGTTACCCAGCTGTTTACCGAACCCTATATGGTCAGCTTTCTGCTGGATAACAGCCTGGGCGCCTGGTGGGCCGGCCAGCGCCTTACTGACCATGACTGGGAAACTGCCGAAAGCGAGCAGGAACTGCGTGAAAAAGCCGCCATCTCCGGCGTGCCGCTTAAGTTTCTGCGTTTTGTCAAAGGCGAAGAAACTCAGCAATGGCAACCCGCCTCTGGCACCTTTGACGCCTGGCCCAAAAGCTTAAGCGAGCTTAAAACCCTCGACCCCTGCTGCGGCTCCGGCCACTTTCTGGTTGCCGCCTTCCTGATGCTGGTGCCCATGCGTATGCAGGCCGAGCAACTCAACGCCCGCCAAGCCATCGACAAGGTACTCAGCGAAAACCTCCACGGCCTGGAGCTGGACCAGCGCTGTGTGGAGTTGGCCGCCTTTGCCGTGGCATTGGAAGCCTGGCGTTACCCGCAGGGCGGCGGCTACCGCAGCCTGCCCGAGCTGCACCTGGCCTGTAGTGGCTTGTCCATCGCCGCCGCCCGCGACGAATGGAAGGAACTCAGTCGCCAGGCTGGCAAGAAGAACCTCACCATCGCCCTGGACATGTTGTACCAGACCTTCCATGACGCGCCGGTGCTCGGCAGCCTGATCAACCCGCGCCGCAGTAAGGCTGCCAAAATAGCCCAGTGGAGCGAATTGCAGCAACTGCTGGGTGAGGCTCTTACTCAGGACCAAGCTAACCAGCAGAATCAGGCCGACGGCGAAATCTCCGCCCTGACCAATCGCCTGGAGGCCGGGATTGTCGCCCAGGGCTTGGCCAAGGCCGCCGAACTGCTGGCTGGCCAATACACCTGGGTGATCACCAACGTGCCTTACCTGGCGCGCGGCAAGCAGCACGACACCCTCAAGGACTACTGCGAAACCTATTACCCCGAAGGCAAAAATGATCTGGCCACGGTGTTTCTCGACCGCTGCCTGGAGTTCTGCGTGCAGGGCGGCACCGCCAGCATTGTTCTGCCGCAGAATTGGCTGTTCCTCACCAGCTATCGCAAGTTCCGCGAGAAGCTGTTGCAGAACGATAGCTGGCATTTGATTGCTCGCCTGGGGCCGGGTGCTTTTGAGACCATTAGCGGGGAGGTGGTAAAAGCCATTCTGATCAACCTGAGTCGTGGCAATGTGGCAGGCCAGTCGGCGGATCTGCTACGCAGTGGCGAGCAGGGCAACTGGATTCGTGGGGTGGATGTGTCCGAACCGCGCACGGCTGCGGAGAAGGCGGCGGGGTTGTTGGCGGATGAATTGAAAAGTGTGGAGCAGGGAAATCAGCTAGCTAATCCGGACTCTATTATTAAGATGGATTCTAATAGCGATTTGCCTTTGTTAGGGGAGGTGGCGAGAAGTTATGCAGGCCTTGATAATGGGGATGCATTGCAGTTTAGATTTGGCTTTTGGGAGTTAAGCTCAATTACGGAGGAGTGGGTTGTGCAGATAAACTCCTCAAGTAATGGTGAGAGAGATTTTTATTCTGGGTATACAAATGTTTTGAGGTGGGATAATGGACAGGGTAACTTGGTCAATTGTCCCGGAGCAAGATTGAGCAACATAGATTTGTGGGGAGTAAAGGGTATATATACGGCTCGAATGGGTGACTTATCGGCTGCAATTTGTAATGGGAGTAGCTGGGACCGAAATGGTGCTTTGATTGCGCCTTTTAATATTCAGAATCTTAGTGCGCTTTGGAGTTTTATTACTTCAGTTGAGTTCTCTAAAGAGGTAAGGAAAATTAACCAAAAGGTTAGTGTTGCTGAGGCTACTTTTGAGCGAGTTCCTTTTGACCAAGATCACTGGACCAAAGTCGCCGAAGAACAATACCCCAACGGCTTGCCCCACCCCTACACCAACGACCCCACCCAATGGATCTACCACGGCCACCCCTGTGGCTCGGTAATCTGGGACGAAGACAGCAAATGGACCGCCCACGGCGATCTGCGTGTCGATGACAGCGTGCTGCAAGTCGCCGTTGCCCGTCTGCTCGGCTACCGCTGGCCGGCAGAGCTGGACCCGGAGATGGAGCTGGCCGCCGAACAGCGAGAATGGGTCAATCGTTGCCAGGCACTGGCCAGCTTTGTCGATGACGACGGTATTGTTTGCCTGCCGCCGGTGCGTGGCGAGAAGGCCGCCGATCAGCGCCTGGAAGCCCTGCTGCAAGCTGCCTATGGCAACGCCTGGACCACCCCGCTGAAAAACCGCCTGCTCGACGCCGTCGGCAGCAAGTCTCTCAATTTCTGGCTGCGCGACAAGTTCTTCGAACAGCACTGCAAACTGTTCCAGCACCGGCCCTTTATCTGGCATATCTGGGACGGCCTTAAAGACGGCTTCAGCGCCCTGGTGAATTACCACAAACTCGACAAGGCTGGCCTTGAGCGCCTGATCTACACCTACCTGGGCGACTGGATTCGCACCCAACAGGCCGGCCTCGCCAACGGCGAAGACGGCGCCCAGGAACGCCTCGCCGCCGCCGAAGCTCTGAAAAAACAACTCGAAGCCATCCTCGAAGGCGAAAAACCCTACGACATCTTCGTGCGCTGGAAACCCCTAACCGAACAACCCATCGGCTGGACCCCCGACCTCAATGACGGCGTTCGCCTCAATATCCGCCCCTTCCTCAAAGCCCGCGATGTAAGAGGGGCCGGCGCGGGCATACTGCGCTGGAAGCCGAATATCAAATGGACCAAGGATCGCGGCAAGGATGTAGAGTCAGCACCCTGGTACAGGCTTGGCCTGGAGTATGGCGAAGGAGAGGGCGCACGGATCAATGACCACCACCTGAGCTTGGCTGATAAGCGGGCGGCCCGCGACTGATGGGTGATAGACTTGGACATCAACATGGCCTGTATAAACGGGAGCCAATAAATGCACATTGTTGAGCTGAAACTGATCAACTTCCGGGGCGCGGAAGGGTTGCCGATTGACCTGAATAAGCACCTGAACGTGTTTGTCGGTATGAACGGTGCGGGTAAGTCCAGTATTCTCGATGCCAGCGCCATTATGCTGTCCTGGCTGGTGAATCGGATACGGTCGGCTAGCGCCTCCGGTCGCCCGATTACCGAGTCGGATATTCGCAATGGCACATCGGTTTCGACCATTGAGATTGTCTGTGATGACCAAGGAGCCTTTGCCTGGAGTTTGGCCAAGGCTCGCTCTGGTCATAGTCGAAAAGATCATGCTTCTGTGCTGATTAGTGCCACAGAAAAGGCTAAACAGTACCAGGCCAGGATTTCGGATAACCATGGGCAGGTAAATCTTCCGCTTTTTGCCTACTATCCTGTCAACCGGAGCGTACTGGATATTCCTCTACGGATTCGCAGTCGCCACAAGTTCGATCTTCTGGATGCCTACGAAGGATCTCTCACCAGTGGCGCCAACTTTCGAACTTTTTTTGAATGGTTTCGCGAACGGGAGGATTTGGAAAACGAGAATCGCCGCTACCAGGATCAGCCGGTCAAATCCGAGGGATATGCTTTTCCCGATCCCCAGCTGGAAGCAGTTCGCCGGGCCTTAACCGCCTTTATGCCCGACTTCAAGAACCTGACCGTGCGGCGCAGCCCACTGCGCATGGAAGTGGAAAAGCAGGGCCAGCGCTTGACGGTTAACCAACTGTCAGACGGTGAAAAATGCCTGATGGCGATGATCGGCGACCTGGCGCGCCGATTGGCAATCGCGAACCCGCTGCGCAAAAACCCGTTGGCAGGAGATGGCATTATTCTGATCGATGAGATCGATCTGCACCTGCACCCCAAATGGCAGCGTATTTTGATTCCTCGCTTGCGTGAGGTGTTTCCCAATTGCCAGTTTTTGGTGTCCACCCATTCGCCCCATGTGATTACCCATGTGCAGCCGCAGCACTTGCATCTGTTGACGATGAAAGGCGGTGTGCTGGATAGGGTTCCAGTTACAGAATCCTATGGCAAAAGTGTCGACCGTATTCTGGAGGACATTATGGGGCTGGAGACCACAAGACCCGATGATGTTTATCACGACCTGGAGAGGTTGCATAAGGTAATTCAAAAGGGTGATTTGCACAGCGCTCAGGCGAAGTTGACAGCCCTGCAACAAAAAATGGGGTCGGACCCCGAGTTGGTCAAGGCGTCTGTACTGATCAAACGCAAGGAGCTGATCGGTAAATGAAATATATCGTCAAAGGAACTGAGCCACCGGAGTTGACAGCCTGGAAGCGGCCTGCGATTGAGGATTGGCAGCCGACCTACGCTGACTTGAGAGGTGCTGAAAAGCAGGCGGTGAAAAAGGCGTTGATGCAGGAGCAGGGCTATCTCTGCTGTTACTGCGAGCGCCAGCTTATCGATGGGGACTCCCATATCGAACATTTCAAGCCGCAAAGCGACCCGACAGTGGATCCACTGGATTACGCTAATTTGTTGTGCTCCTGCCAGAACAAGCTGGACAAAGGCGAGCCCCGCCATTGCGGCAACTTGAAGGGTGACTGGTTCGATGACCTGCTGCTGGTGTCACCCATGGCGCCCGATTGTGAAAGCCGATTTACCTATACGGCTGACGGGCGAATTTATCCTGCCAATCAAGATCCAGCGGCAAAGGAAACCATCGAGCATTTGGGGTTGGACTTGCCCAAGCTGGTCAGCCTGCGGGCAGCTGCTATTGCCCATTTTCTAGATGACGAGCTTACAGGTGAGGAGCTATCCCTGTTTATAGAGGGGTACCTGCAAAGAGATACAGAGGGTCATTTTAATCAGTTCTGGACCACCATTCACAGCCTGTTTGTCAGGCCTGCTGAACTGGCCACTTGACCCCCTCTGGGGTTATCACAAATACCTTGTCGAGACTGAAGCCACTTGAAACCCAAGGACTGACATGAAGCTGATCGACCTGCTGGCCACGGAAATTCGCGCCAGCGCCGCCTACAACTCCAATGTGCAGATTGCCCCCAGTGTGATCCTCTGGACCGATAAGCTGCGGCAGTGGGAACCGGCGCTGCATCTGCTGCAGGCCGCCATGCCCGAGCTGATTGTGTTGGGTGACTATGCCCCGGCGAAAAAAACAGGCCCTGCTATCTGGATCAAGTGTGCAGTTGAGTATGTGTTGCCCGACATTGAATTGCCAGCGGACCGCACACCGATACTTTACCTGCCGGGTGTTGCGCGACGGGATTTGCGCGCCATAGCCGATTGCCCCGATGACCTCAAGCCCCTGGCCGAGCTGCAATACCGTGGCTGCTGGTGGATCTACAGCAATTCAGGCCGTGACTGGACAGTGAACGCGTTTCTGGTTTCCAGCAACGGGGGTGCCGGTCTGGATGTCGCCAAGGACGAAAAAACCCAGCAGGCCATGTTGCGGGTGCTGCCGGAAATACTCGAGAGCGAGCAGGACGACCTAAATAACCGTCGCTTGGAAGCACCCGACTTCAATAAGCTGGTCACCAGTGATCCGGTCCGTGATCTGCTCAGCTGGATGAACGACAGCAAGGCTTGCCGCGAGCGCTGGGACAATACCCGCTGGCAGGCGCTGGTGGGCATCTGTGAGACGGAGTACCACTTCAATCCAGCCGAGGATGGCGAGCTGACAGCCGCTGAATTGTTGTGTCGGCGTCAAGGTGTTTGGCAGAGCATTTGGCAGCGCTATGCTGAGTCTTGTCTCCACTATCCGCATATTCCGCAGCTGCTACTGAAAGTGCAGGTTGATCTTATCTCTGACGGTGCAAGCTATCCGTGCATCAATGCCCGGCAAGAGCTGGCGCTTGAAACAGCGCTGGAACAACTGCTGGCCCTGGGTGCCGTAGAGGTTCGCCAGAAGTTGCTTGGCCTCGAAAAAGAACACGGCGGGCGACGGGACTGGATATGGTTTGGGCTGGGGCTGGCCCCCCTTGCCGGTGTGCTGCAACACCTGGCCCAGGTTGCCGACAAAACCGGGCAGGTATTTTCCGGCGCTGATGCCCAAGAGATGGCTGCGCTCTACCGCCAGCACTATTGGCAGGCCGATGATCAGATGCTAAAGGCCTTGGCGTATCCGTTGCCCGCGACTCAGCAGGCACGGGTGCAGAAGATTCTGGCGCTGATTTACACACCCTGGCTGGACGAGGTCACTCGCAACTTCCAGGGCTTGGTCAAGGCCAAGGGTTACCCAGGCTTGGGTCAGGTGAGTGAAGCCACAGCCGACTATGCCCTGGCGGGGGAGGTAGTGTTCTTCGTTGACGGCTTGCGCTATGACATCGCACAGCGCCTTTATCAGTCATTGCAGTCTCTTGGTGAGGTCAAGTTGTCATCCAATTGGGCGGCATTGCCGTCTGTTACTGCTACCGCCAAGGCCGCCGTGACCCCGGTGCATGACCGGCTGACGGGCAGGCCGACTGATCGTGATTTCGAACCCAGCCTGTTGGCTGAGGACAAGGATTTTTCCGCCTATTACCTGAAGAAGTTCCTGCAGGAAAAAGGCTGGCTCTACCTGGAAGAGGGTGATTCCGGTGACCCCGGCTGCAACGCCTGGGTGCAGAGCGGCGACATCGATAAAGAAGGTCATGTGAAGGGCCTCAAGCTGGCAGCACGGGTTGATACCCTGTTGGCTGAGGTGGTGGAGCGGATAGAGGAGTTGGTCACGGCCGGTTGGCGCAAAATCCGCATTGTCACCGATCACGGCTGGATGATGACCCCGGAACCCATGGCGAAGGTCGAGCTGGCCAAGCACCTGACTGAAACCCGCTGGAGCCGGTGTGCGGTCCTCAAGGACTCGGTGGACAGTGGGTACCAGCAAGTGGGCTGGTATTGGAACAATAGCGTCAGCATCGCCATGGCGCCGGGCGCCTGTAGCTTCAAGGCTGGTCAGCACTACGATCACGGCGGCTTGAGCCTGCAGGAGTGCCTGACTCCCATTATTGAGGTGTGTAACAGCCAGAGTATGGCTGCCAAGCCATCGGTCACTGCGACCCTCTCGGAGCTGCGCTGGCTGGGCCTGACCTGCAAGGTACAGGCAGAATCCAGCGCCGAGGGTGTTATGGCAGTGCTGCGAACCCATCCGGCCAATGCGGATTCCGAAATTACCAAGCGCAAGCCCCTGAAAGATGGCAAGTGCAGCCTGATGGTGGATGACCAGTATGAACACACCACGGCGGTACTGGTGCTGCTGGATGATCAGGGGAACGTGCTGGCGAAGAAACCGACACTGGTAGGAGACGAATAAATGGAATTGGATGTGCTGGATACCAGGGCTGCCGAGACTTTTGAAGGTTATATCGTGCGCAAGGATCTGGTGAGGACATTTGCCCGCCAGTTTCCGGTCCCGACCTATGTCGTTGAGTTTATGCTGGGCCGATACTGCGCCTCCACCGATCCTGTGGAAATCGAGGAGGGGTTGGAGATTGTTCAGCGACAGCTATCTGACCGCACCGTACGTGCTGGCGAGGAAGAACTGTTCAAAGCCCGTGCCTACAAAACCGGCTCCGCCAAACTGATTGACATTGTCAGTGTGCGGTTTGTGGAAAAGGAGGGCGGCTACCTGGCGTCATTGCCCAGCTTGAATCTCAATCGGGTGCGCATCCCGGACAAAATTGTCGATGACAATGAGCGCCTGCTGACCGGGGGCTTTTATGCCGAGGTGACGCTGGAGTACGACA
This sequence comes from Porticoccaceae bacterium, assembly GCA_050175615.1. Lineage (GTDB taxonomy): Bacteria > Pseudomonadota > Gammaproteobacteria > Pseudomonadales > Porticoccaceae > CAYXXZ01. The sequence continues at coordinate 35,242 of JBFXIU010000003.1, forward strand.
GCATTATTGCCGAAGAAAAGGGCAATGCCTTTGGGATTGCAGAGCTGCGGCCCATCCAGATGTCCAAACGCAATGTGCTGGATGTGATGGCCCAGGCGCGCACTAGCTTCAGCAGTGAGGAGTGGCGGGACTTTCTGGTCCGGTCGATTGGCTTGGAAGCCAGTGAGCTGTCACAGCGGGCCAAGGATGCCATCATGCTGCGCATGGTGCCTTTCGTGGAGCGCAACTACAACCTGGTTGAACTGGGACCGCGCGGCACTGGTAAAAGCCACCTGTTCCAACAAGTTTCACCCTACGCCCACCTGATTTCCGGCGGCAAGGCGACCATCGCCAAGATGTTCGTCAATAACGCCAACGGCCAGCGCGGCCTGGTGTGCCAGTACGATGTGGTCTGCTTCGATGAAGTGAGCGGCATCTCCTTCGATACCAAGGAGGGGATCAATATCATGAAGGGCTATATGGAGTCCGGCGAATTCAGCCGTGGCAAGGAGAGTATCCGTGCCGATGGCTCCATGGTATTTGTCGGCAACTTTGATGTCGATGTGGAGCACCAGCAGCGCGTAGGCCATTTGTTTGGTCCGCTACCCGCGGAAATGCGCGATGACACTGCCTGGATGGATCGCATCCACTGTTATCTGCCTGGATGGGATGTACCCAAAATGAACATGGCCCTGACCACGGACCACTTTGGCCTAGTCAGTGACTTCTTCTCTGAATGTATGAGCCGTTTGCGCTTTCAGAGCCGTGTATCTGCTATGCAGAACCGCATTCACCTGGGTGGGGCGCTCAGCGGCAGGGATACCAACGCAGTCAACAAGACTGTCTCCGGGTTGCTCAAGCTGATGTATCCAGGACAGGACATGATTGTGTCCGACGAAGATCTGGAATGGGCAACCCGTCTGGGGCTTGAGGTCCGCCGCAGGGTCAAGGAGCAACAGAAGCGCGTGGGTGCTGCAGAATTTCGCAACACGCATTTCAGTTACTTCCTGGGTGACGACGGTGTTGAAAAATTTGTTGCCACCCCGGAGCTGCGATCCGACAACGAGATTGGTGATGACCCGCTGGAGCCAGGTCAGATCTGGACTATCAGTGAAGGTGGCGCAGACATTGATGACAATGCCGGCCTATATCGCATTGAAGTCAATGAAGGTCCAGGCTCTGGTGTGCGCATCCTCAACAACCCCGCCCCCGCAGCCTTCAAAGAGTCGCTGCGCTACGCGGAGCAGAACCTCTATGCCAGGGCAGCCCAACTCATCGGTGACCGCGACCCCCGTTCCCATGAATTCTCTGTGCAACTCAGGGCTTTTGATGCGGCCAAAAAAGGCTCAAAGCTCGGCATGGCGGCGTTGGTTGCCATGTGTAGTAGCCTGCTGAAAAAGTCGGTCAAAGGCGGCCTTATTGTGGTCGGGGAGATTAATCTTGGCGGTTCCATTGAGTCCATCAGCAGCGCGGTAAATATCGCCGAGTTGGCGGTGGAAAAGGGGGCAACCACGCTGTTGATACCCGTTGCCGCCAGGCGCCAGCTTTACGATTTGTCGGACGATATGGCAACCAAGATTGATATTCAGTTTTATCAGGACGCGCGGGATGCTTTGTTGAAAGCAATTGTGGAATGACCGCTGATTGATTTGACATGAGTACTGATTTCGTCGGATGTGGATTTAGACAAAGCCAGCTTTGGCTGCTTTAGCCATCTCAACCACTCGAAGAAGTCAGCGCGGGGGGCCAAACACCTTCTTGAACTCTGTGTGCTTGGCAGCACGCCATTTGGCAGGTAGGTCTTCGTTTGCTTCCAAAGCCACGTAGATTTCCTCAACCAAAGCCTTGTCAACCAACTTGGCGCTTAGCATCTTCTTTAACAACTGGAAACCGTGCCAAACAGGGATATCAAACTCGTCAGCCAGCTTGTGCATGCCGAGGTCGTCTGTAACTACGATGGCTTCCCGCACCTGGCCAAAGGCCAGCATATAACAGTCAGTTTCCGAAGGAGGGGCTCTGTGATGGACGGTATAGTCTGTCGCATTGGCCAAAACGGACTGGCGGAGAAACTTAGTGACTAACCTTACAGTCTCCTTTTCATCTTTGCCGAGATTCACCCGTTTTGCCAATCGCTCTTTGGCGAACTCATCATTTTCGAACCATGGGAAACGAGACTGTAGCCTTGCGCTACGATGAACCTCGTCCTCAACCTGCTTCAAAATCGTCAGAATGTAGCTCTTTTGCCCAAACGGTTTTCCGAGCAGAGGCCGAATTCGCTTGACCAACCGTAAATAACTGTTGGTATCAAGCAAAACCAGCGTCAATGGCTTAGTTCCTCATACAAAGAGTGAGCATCTTTTAGGCTCAAACCCAGGATTTGCTGAACATAAGCAGGTCCAGAACCCCTTTCTTGGATCATACGGCGCAGTGCATGGAAGAAGCCTGATTTAAAATGATTTTCGCAAGCTGCCAGGTATATCTCTGGCTTGGGAGGCATTGGGTCAAATAAGGCTTCGCTAACCAACGTTCCCTGGTTACTGTTTCTGACCTTATGGATCGTCGTCTCTTCAATCTGGAGACGCTGCAGGCCAGACTCCTTTACATACTGGACGGTTTGCTGGAATACCGTATTCAAGGAGATGCCGTGCTTGGCGGCAAATGACTGTACCACTCGCAGTATGCCTGCTTCGCTGCGGGCTCCAACTGCCTCCCTATACATCTCAGCAGCACACTCCCTCGGGAACAATAACGCACCGGCAAAGGCATCAGCAAAATCTTCGCCATCTACCGTTCCCGCCAATTCGGGGGTATAGACATGAGCCAACTCATGGGCCATCCAGAATTTGAAGTCTTCCTGGTGAGTATCCAGATTGAGGAAAACGAAGGTCACATCCTCTTTGGGTAGGCGGATATGCAGGGCGTTCTCATGATTGCCCTTTTTACCCCAGAGCGTTGGAACAACAATAGCGCCGGACTCTCTGAACTTGCCAATGAGGTGCTCGTACTCGAGTACCGCTTGATCCCCGATACCCAGGCGCGACCGGGCTTGGAATACGAGTGTTTGCAGCTTGTCATATTCTGTAGATGGCGAAGTGATCAGCGAACGGATAGCCTGCAGATCAGACAAATACGGCACTAATGGCTTTAGCAACATACCCACGCCTTTGGCCTTGGACATGTGTTCGTCGGTCGTTTTTGCACTGCCCTTCTTACGAAAGGCGATAACAGGATCATCCTCCACATTGCGTTCCACCAGCTCTTCAAAGTTCAACCGCAAAGTGGCAGCCAGCTTGAGTAGAGTTGGTGGGCGAGGGAAATCCTTGCCTTGAAGCCAGTTGGTAACCGCTGTTGCGGACACACCGACTCTTTGAGCAAGATCCTTGCGAGTCATCCCCTGTTTGGTTAAAGCGTGCTCGACGCCTTTACGGTTCATTGTCTTTTGCATGGCGAGAAGTATAAGCCTCGATGAGATGAAATCAAGTTTTTTCAAGTTTAAATCGGAAGCTAGTCGAGCGGATAATTCCAGCTCTAGATTCATGTGTGACAATTCTTTCAGTCGGATACAGCGAAGGAAGCGCCCACCTTTGCCATAACTAAGGCGCGTTGTCGTATTCAGAAGATTTCAATCCACTCAGGTAATCTGCCCACCACTGCATCATCTCCTGCCTTTCTTCCATAAACCGGGCATGGTGGATATAGGCCGCGCGCACTCCATTGCTTTCCATGTGAGACAGCTGGCGCTCAATGGCGTCGGCGTTGAAGCCCTGTTCGTTGAGGAGAGACGAGGCGGTGTTGCGGAAGCCGTGGGGAACCGCCTTGCTCTTGCCGGGGGTATTGCCGTCATACCCCATTCGGAATATGGCAAGCCGCAGGGTGTTGTCGCTCATGGGCTGGCGGCGGTCCCGTTCCGAGGGGAACAGCAACTCATACTGCCCACTGATGGCATTAATTTCCTTGATGACGGCAATGGCCTGTCTTGAGAGCGGAACCAGGTGCTCGGTCTTCATTTTCATGCCCTGGTGAGTGTTGCCTTCGCTGTCGACCCGGACCCCAGGGATGCGCCAAAGACGCTTTTTCAGGTCAAACTCGTCCCACCGGGCTCCCCGGATCTCGGCGGAGCGTTGGAAGGTGAGAATCAGCAGCTTCAGTGCCAGTTGGGTCAGTCTTCTACCCTGTTGTGAGTAACTCTCCAGCTCGGCGAGAAAGCCCGGCAGTTCAGCTCTTGGCAGGGATGCGCGATGTTCGGATTTCCGCGTCTTCAGCACCTTGTTGAGGTCCGAGCCGGGATTGCCACCGGCATAGCCCATGATGACGGCATAGCTGAACACGCGTTTGATGTCCGTGAGCACCCGGCTTGCCACATCCAGGGCATTGCGAGCTTCGATTTGGCGGACTACCCGGATGATGTCCTGTGGTGAGATATCCGTGATTACCCTTTCCCCCAGATGGGGCAGAACATCCTGATCAAATCGCCGCCAAATGCGGTCGGCGTGGTCTTCCGTCCAGGTGCCCTTTTGCTGATGCCACCATTCCCTGGCAACCTGAGCAAAGGTGGTGCCGGCGTGCCCGGGCTCCTCTTGTCGAGCTTGCCGCCTGGCCTCCGATGGATCGAGATTCTGCGCAACTTGGGCGCGGGCATCGGCGTGCTTCGTGCGGGCGTCCTTGAGGCCGACGTCGGGGTAGACGCCTAAGGCCAGGGTCTTCCGCTTGCCGTTGAAGCGGTAGTCATATCGCCAGTATTTGGAGCCATTGGGTTTGATCAGCAGATAGAGCCCACCGCCATCGGCAAACTTGCGGTCTGTCGGCCCAGGTTTGGCCTTGTCTACTGCATTGAAATTCAAGCGTTCTTTTGCCATTTGACGGTATCTCCACAAGGGGATTGACGGTATCAAGTTAAAACGAATCAAGATACCGTCAAATGTACCGTCAAATACCGCGGATTCCAATGGCCTTTGTTAGACTACTTTGGACTATGTTTTCCGATAATGGATTGATTTTATGAAGCTTTTGGACGTCTTTGGATGCTGTTAGACTTCGATGTGGTGCCGGAGGCCGGACTCGAACCGGCACACTTTTAAGGGTGGCGGATTTTGAATCCGCTGCGTCTACCAATTTCGCCACTCCGGCAAGGAGGTTGTGCACACTGAGGACAGGGCTGCACAAAGGAAAAAGCAGGGCGCGATTATAGCAGTGGTTTGGTTGTGGTCAACGGGTAAGGCGCTTTAAAGGCGATTATGGCTGTATGTCTTTGGCGATTGCAGCAAAATCCGTTAACCTTGCCGCTTTTGAGAGACTGTTGCTGTGCGCCGGGAATTTTTTAACTACCACTTGCCGGAATCCCTGATTGCCAACTACCCCACTGCTGAACGCAGGGGTAGCAGGCTGTTGACCCTCTATGGCGAAACGGGAGAGGTTCGCCATCGCCAGTTTGCCGAGATTCTGCATCTGGTTGAGCCGGGTGATTTGATGGTGTTTAACGACACCAGGGTGATACCTGCGCGCCTGCTGGGGCACAAGGAGAGCGGTGGCCGTATTGAGCTGCTGGTGGAGCGAATACTCAGTGATCTCGAAGTGTTGGCGCATATTCGCTCAAGCAAATCCCCCAAGGCTGGCGCTATTCTTCATTTTGACGGCGATGTTATTGCCCGAGTAGAAGGGCGCCATGGCACTTTGTTCAAAGTGGTTTTTACCCGGCCTGTGCTGGATATACTTGAAGACATCGGTCATATGCCGCTGCCACCTTATATAGAGCGCGCCGATGGCGACCAGGATCGGGAGCGCTATCAGACCGTATACGCGCGCCAGCCGGGAGCGGTCGCCGCACCCACTGCGGGTCTCCATTTCGATGAGGCCATGCTGGCGCAGTTGCAGGACAAGGGCGTCAATATCGCCTATGTCACCCTTCATGTGGGTGCAGGAACTTTTCAGCCCGTTCGTGCCGACGATATTCGCGACCATCAAATGCATTCGGAAATTCTCGAAGTCAGCCCGGAGGTGTGTGCGCGGGTGGAGGAAACCCGGGCGGCGGGCAATCGGGTGATCGCTGTGGGTACCACCAGTGTGCGCTGCCTGGAAACTGCGGGCGCCAGCGGTGAGATGAAGCCCCTGTGTGGCGAGACCGATATTTTTATCTACCCCGGTTACCAGTTTCGTATTGTGGATGCTCTGGTGACCAATTTTCACCTGCCCGAATCGACGCTGTTGATGCTGGTATCTGCCTTTGCTGGTTATGACAAAGTGATGAAGGCTTACAGGGAAGCGGTTGAACAGCAGTACCGCTTTTTCAGTTATGGCGATGCCATGTTTATTGGTCGCGACCCCAGTGCTCACGAAATTAAGGTGAGCGAAGTGTTTGCGGAATTGATGGGAGAGTGATCAAGTGAGTCGCCGCAGTTTTATGACATTCGAGCTGGACACGACCGACGGTGTCGCTCGCCGTGGGCGTCTGAATTTTCCGCGAGGCGTGGTCGAAACCCCTGCCTTTATGCCAGTGGGAACCTATGGCACGGTGAAAGCCATGCTGCCCCGGGATATAGAGGCCATCGGCGCCCAGATTGTTCTCGGCAATACCTTTCACCTGATGCTGAGGCCGGGAACCGAGGTTATTGAGGCTCACGGTGATCTCCACGATTTTATGCAGTGGCAGAAACCTATTCTCACCGATTCCGGTGGCTTTCAGGTTTTTAGTCTTGGCGAAATGCGCAAAATTACCGAGGAGGGCGTTTCCTTTCAGTCCCCCATCGACGGCAGCAAAGTGTTTGTCAGTCCCGAGGTGTCGATTCAGGTGCAAAAATCCCTGGGTTCCGATGTGGTGATGATTTTTGATGAATGCACTCCGTACCCGGCCACCTGGGAGGAGGCGAAAAAATCCATGGAGCTTTCCCTGCGCTGGGCGCAGCGCAGCAAAGAGGCTCACGGTGCCAGTCCGTCGGCGCTTTTTGGTATCGTCCAGGGCGGTATGTACGAGGATCTGCGCCGGGTTTCTCTCGCCGCCCTGGAGGCGATGGACTTTGATGGCTACGCCATCGGTGGCCTATCGGTGGGTGAACCCAAAGAGGATATGATCCGCATTCTCGACAGCATCGGCGACGAGCTGCCCAGGGACAAACCCCGCTATCTGATGGGGGTGGGCAAACCGGGGGATATCCTTGAAGCGGTGCGTCGGGGTATCGATATGTTCGATTGCGTGATGCCCACCCGCAACGCCCGCAATGGCTATCTGTTCACCAGTGAAGGGGTGATCAAAATCCGCAATGCGGTACACAAGCGGGATACAGCCACCCTTGATTCTCAGTGCGACTGCTATACCTGCCAGAATTTTAGCCGCGCCTACCTCCACCATCTCGATAAATGTGGCGAAATCCTTGGCGCCCAACTGGGTACTATCCACAACTTGCGCTATTACCAGACGCTGATGGCGGATATTCGCAAGGCCATTGAAGAGCGGCGTCTCGACGATTTTGCGCGAGGGTTCTACGATGGCCTCAAAGAAAGAGTCCCGGCGCAGGCCGGGACGGCTTGAGGGGTCAGTCTACCGCAGAGGTGCAAAACGCACATTTGCTGGCTTTGATGGGAATGGCGGAAAGGCAGTGGGGGCAGTCTTTGGTGGTGGGTTCTGCCGCAGGTGCCTCTTCGGCTCTTTGCAACTTGTTGATGCTCTTGATCAGCATAAAGACGGCAAAGGCCACGATCAGAAAGCTGACAACAGAGTTGATAAAAAGTCCGTAGTTGATGGTAACAGCACCAGCTCCCTGAGCGGCGGCCAAGGTTTCGTAGGGGCCGACGCCCGCTGCGCCGTCTTTAAGGGTGATAAACAGCTCAGAGAAGTCGACTCCCCCCATGAGCAGGCCGATGGGGGGCATAATGACATCATTGACCAGGCTTTTGACAATGGTGCCAAAAGCGCCGCCGATAATGATCCCCACGGCCATATCCACCACATTGCCGCGCATTGCAAAGGTTTTAAATTCTTTCAGCATAGCCATTCCTCTTGTTCATTTTTATAAAGCGAATCGTTTGGGGGAATGCGAGGGGGAAGCGGTAAGGAAAATAAAGATGCCGCAGTCCTTTGAGTATTCACCTTCATCGATAATAACCAAAAAATCGCTTTTGCCAAGCACTTAATGCCTGGCCGGCCTGAGCTCCCCTATAACCCCAGAGCTAATTCACCTATAATCCTGCGCTTTTAAGGGAAACCAAGAGCCAGCCCATGAATCGAAACACTCTCTGGCGTTATATTCTGATACTGTCGGTATTGGCGATAAGCCTGATTTACTCGGCTCCCAACCTGTATACCCCGGATCCGGCCATTCAGGTCGCAGGGCAGAGCAGCGGCCTTGTCATTGATGAGGCGGTACTTGACAAGGTGACCGCCGCCTTGGACGAGGGGGGCATTGCCTACTTTGGCGAGCAGCTCGACAACGGCAGTGCGCTTGTCCGTCTCGAAAATGACGGCGATCAGCTGCGTGCCAAAACTCTTCTCCAGCAGGTGCTGGGGTCGAATTTTGTGGTTGCCCTCAATCTGGCGCCGACAACCCCCGGCTGGCTGACCGCTGTTGGCGCCGAACCCATGAAGTTGGGGTTGGATCTTAGTGGCGGGGTGCACTTTCTCTTGCAGGTGGATACTCAAAAAGTTATCAGCAAGTTTCTGGAAACCCAGGAAGCCGAGATTAAGAAAGCCTTGCGCGAAGCGCGCATCCGCTATCGTGATGTGCGCATTGAGAATAGCGGCATCACCCTGAGGTTTGCAAAAGAAGAGTGGCGCAATGGCGCCGATGGGCTAATTCGCGCGGATTTTCGCGATTTTAGCCGTGAACTTTCCCAGGGCAACAACCAATTCGTTCTTCGTCTCAATATTCTCGAAACCCTGATTAAAGAAAAAGAGGATTACGCCGTTCAGCAAAATCTCACCACCCTGCGCAACCGGGTGAATGAGCTGGGGGTGGCGGAGCCCATCGTGCAGCGCCAGGGAAGCAATCGCATTGTTGTCGAATTGCCCGGAGTGCAGGATACCGCTGCGGCGAAGCGGATTATTGGTAAAACCGCCAATCTGGAATTCCGTCTCGAGGCCGAGCCTGGTACCGACCTGCCAAAAGAAGAGTTTGAGTTTCGCGACCCCAATACCCGCCCAACCACTGCCTGGCTTGAAAAAAATGTGGTCATTACCGGTGATCAGGTGAGCCAGGCGTCCTCGGGCTTTGATGAGAATGGCATGCCCCAGGTCAATATCAGCCTCGACAGTGACGGCGGTCGCGCCATGAATCTGGCAACCCGCAAGAGCATTGGTCGCAATCTGGGAGTGTTGTTTATAGAAACCCGCACACGGCAGGAGCAGGTCAGAAACGAGCAGGGCGAACTGGAAACTGTGGTTGTTCAAACTGAAGACAAAAAGATTATCAGTCTGGCCACCGTGCGCAGCGCTCTCGGGGTTTCTTTTCGCATCACCGGTCTCGATAGTCCTGCAGAGGCGTCCGAGTTGGCGCTGCTGTTGCGGGCTGGCGCTCTTGCTGCGCCCATGTATTTCGTTCAGGAAAGCACTATAGGCCCCTCTCTGGGGGCAGAAAATATTGAGATGGGCATCCAGTCTGTGCAGATTGGCATGCTTATGGTCGTCATTTTCATGCTGGTGGTTTACCGGGTTTTTGGTATTTTTGCCAATCTTGCCCTGGCGTTGAATCTAATGATTCTGGTGGCAGTGATGTCGGTGCTGGGGGCGACGCTGACCCTCCCCGGTATTGCCGGTATTGTCCTCACTCTGGGGATGGCGGTGGATGCCAATGTGCTGATTTTTTCCCGCATCAAGGAGGAGCTGGGCAACGGTCTTTCGCCACAGGCCGCTATTAGCGCTGGTTACGACCGTGCCCATGTCTCCATTGTCGACGCCAATATCACCACTTTGATTGTTGCCGTGATTCTCTATGCCATAGGCACGGGTCCCATTCAGGGGTTTGCCGTGGTGCTCTCTATCGGCATTCTCACTTCCATGTTCACGGCGATTGTAGGCACCAGAATTCTGGTCAACCTCTTTTTCGGTGGGCGCAATGTCAAGACGCTCTGGCTCTGAGGAACGCGACCATGACTATGCCTGTTATTAATTACATGAAATGGCGCAGACTGGCGGCCGTGATCTCCATTGCCCTGGTGGTCGGCTCAGTTGTCGCCCTGGCCACCAAAGGCCTTCAGTTAGGTCTCGACTTTACTGGCGGCACTCAAATTGAAGTGGGTTACTCAAGCGCTGCCGATTTGCCGCTGATCCGCAACCAGCTCACCAGCGCCGGCTTTGAAAACCCCGTTGTGGTCAATTTTGGTTCCGATAAGGACGTGCTGATCAAATTCAAAAGCCAGGAGGAAGCCGGTATTGAAGATCGGGTTCTCGGGGTGTTGGCCGCTGGTGGTGAGGCTCCCGACCTCCGCCGCGTGGAGTTTGTCGGCCCCCAGGTGGGGGAAGAACTTCGCGACCAGGGCGGTCTGGGGATCATGGTGGCGCTCATTCTGGTAATGATCTACGTATCCATGCGCTTTCAATTCAAGTTTGCCGTGGGTGCTGTGGCGGCGCTCATCCATGATGTCATTATCGTTTTGGGAATATTTTCCTTTTTTGAGATGGAGTTCGATCTGACGGTGTTGGCGGCGGTGCTGGCGGTGATTGGCTACTCCCTTAACGATACCATTATTGTCTATGACCGCATTAGGGAAAATTTTCGTATGATTCGCGATACTGATCCTGTGGACATTATTAACGAATCTCTCTCCCAGGTGTTGGTGCGAACCGTGTATACCTCGTTGACCACCTTGTTGGTCTTGGGTGCGCTCTTTTTCCTCGGCGGCGAGCTCATCCATTATTTCTCTGTGGCGCTGATTATCGGTATTGTTATAGGCACCTCTTCTTCGATTTATGTTGCCGCCAATATTATTTTGGCCATGAAGATCAGCCGCGAAGACTTGATGCCCACCGTGAAGGAAGGGGAGCAGGAGTTTGACGGTCTGCCCTAGCCGATAACGCAACGAGTTTGTAAAAAGGCCAGCAAATGCTGGTCTTTTTTTATGTCCTTTTGCCACTCGGTTTTGCCGGATTTTTAGCCATTATAGTAATAATCTAATAACTCATTTATCATTATTATAGTAATCAAGATAACTTTTTGTGGGTATTTTTTGCGATTCCTAAATAAGTTAATGCCTATATATCCGTTTTTTATAGATTTTCTAGAATTTTCAATTGATGAAAATGTCAATATTTTACTTGTAAGCATAGATAACCATACGCTTGCGTAAATAAAACATTAGAAGTAATATACTGGTGGCGTCCAGATCCCTCTACTTTTTTGTGGGTATGGGTTCTGCGCAAGGCTAGCCGGCTGATTGAGATTGAGGGAAGTTGCGGTCAGTCGGGGCTAGGTTGGCCGTGCTCGAAGGGGGGTGCGGGTAAATAAAATCATATTCACATACAAGGGTGTCGGTTATGAAACAGCAAAAAAACTTGTCAAAGAATCCTGGTTGGCGGCAAACCCGCAGTATCGCGCTGGCTGCAGCCGTGTCAGCAGTGTTGGCTCCAGTAGCGATTGCTCAGGGAAGCGTCAAAGGACTGGAAGAAATCGTGGTTACAGCCCAGAAAAGAACGCAAAACGCAATGGATACGCCATTGTCACTTACCGCTCTGGATGGTGACACCCTAAAAAATCGCCAGGTTGGCACCATGGAAGATCTAAGGCTGGTCTCTCCAGGCCTGCGTAGCGCTAACTCGAATGGTGTTAACCGCTTGTTTATTCGCGGCATTGGTCTTAATGCATTTGCCTCAGGGGCGGATCCCAGCTCAGGGTTTTATGTTGATGGTGTGTTTATTGGCCGCCCCAGCTTTCAACTCGGCTCTTTTTTTGATGTAGAGCGTGTTGAGGTCGTTCGCGGTCCCCAGGGTACCCTTTATGGTCGCAACGCGACTGCTGGCGCCGTCAACCTGCACAGCCGCCGCCCCACAGAGGAACTCTCCGGTTATCTGGAGGTGACTGCGGGAAATTACCAGCTTCACGAGACCGCCGGAGCCATTAGTAGCGCCCTGGATTCCGAGGGCAAGGTTTTGGGTCGTTTTGCATTCCATCAGTTAAATCGTGATGGCTATGGTTATGATGTCACCGGGCACCATCCCGTTAACGATTCAGACCAGCAGTCTGCCCGTGGTACCCTCCAATTTTTACCCACGGACGATGTCGACATCACGTTGATTGGTGAATATCACAAAGAGGCCGACAATAATTACTTCACCACCAACCACGGTGCTTACCCCGGTGTAACCCTTGCTGGTTTGCAGGGGGCGGCTAACCCCGCCAATGGTTGGGTGCCCGCCGGTATCTCCATCGAGAACAGTCACGACGCGGCCACTGCGTTGTTTGGTGACACCAACAACCGTGAATCATTTGCGCTGACAGCGCTGGCCAATGTGGATATCAGTGATACCCTGGCATTTTCTTCCACCACAGGCTGGCGTAAAAACTCCCGCAGTAACCACGCTAATTCCGATGGTACTTCGGCGGGACTTGGCAACACCTTTTATAATGAGGATACAGAACAGCTCAGCCAGGAATTTCAGCTCACTTATTCGGATGACCGCCTGGATGCGGTAGCAGGTGTTTTCTATTATGAGGAAGAGATAGAGAACTATGTCTATGTGCCTTTTGTTCAATTCTCCTCCGGTCCGAATGATACCCCGGTTCCCTATGAGCAGGACGGGGTTATGGATATTGAAGCCTGGGCGGTGTTTACGCAGGCGACCTATTCGGTGCAGCCGGATTTTCGTGTCACTTTGGGTGCTAGGTATAGCCGCGAAACCCGCGAGCACCAGGGGCAGTTCACGGGCTTGTTTGTGCCTGTCTATGTGGCAGATGAAGAAAAAACCTGGAGCTCCTTTACCCCAAAAGTGGGTATAGAGTATGACCTCTTTGACAATACCCTGCTGTACGCCTCATGGACGAAGGGCTTCAAAAGCGGTACCTACAATGTCGGCCAAAACAATCCGGTGATTGACCCCGAGGAAATCAAAGCCTATGAAGTGGGCTTTAAATCTCAGCTCTGGGATAACCGCCTGGAGTTGACTGGCGCTGGCTTCTTCTACGATTACACTGATCTTCAGGTCAACAAAATTATTGGTATTGCCACTGTAACCACCAATGCCGGTGAGGCGGAAAACAAAGGTATTGAGCTGGCAGCCAGGGCCCAGTTGACTGAAAGGTTGATGCTCGACGTCAATGTCACCTGGCTGGATGCGACCTTTACAGAGTTTTCCTCTGTGAATCCTCTCAACCCTGCCGCGGGGGAGGAGAACCTGGAGGGAAATATGTTGCCGGGAGCGCCTGAATATGCTGCAGGCATTGGTCTGTCGTATGACTTCCCGCTGGCCTCTGGCGCCATGGTTACCGCTCGCGTTGATGCTTCATACACCGATGATATTTATTTTTCGGAGTTTAACGACCCCATCATTGGCCAGGAATCTGTTACCAAGGTGAATACGTCTATCCGTTATGAAAGTGAAGACGGCAAGATCAACGTCACTGCCTGGGGTAAAAATATCACCGATGAATATATCAAGACCAACGTCAGCTTGGGTATTGGCTTGTGGGGATTCCCGCTCTTGAAGCGCCGGCCACATACGGTGTCACCCTGGGCTACAATTTCTAGGGAAATAGGTACTTAAGGCGTGATAAAGGGGGTGCGTAATGAGGTTCATTCAGCAAATGGCGTGGACAATCGTTGCGTATCCCTTTATTCTGGATCGCATTCTAAAATAAATAGATTGGGTAAGGTTCAATGTTTTCTCTGGTCGTGTGTGTAAAACGCCGCGCGGATTTATCCCGTGAAGAATTTTCCAAACACTGGCGCCATGTTCACGGCCCACTGATCGCCAGCTGTCCTGAGTTTACCCGACATTTGCATAGCTATACCCAGTATCATCTCGCCGACGGCGATGGGGATATAGCGCAGCTTTTTGGTGTCTCAGCTAAAGACTATGACGGTGTCGCCGTGCTCTCGTTCGCATCACCGGAAGCCTGTGACGCCGCCTTTAAGGAACCTCAGTATCTGGAAAAGGTGCGTCCCGACGAATTCAACTTTGTCGATACCGATGGCTGTATGACCTTTTTTACTGAACCTGTTTTTGTTGTCAAACCCAGTTAACACATAGTTCGCTGATGATCCTGGAGGGTATATGAATACTGCTTTTCGTAATGCTGAGGTGCCTCTCAGCCACATCGACTGCCTCTATATTGATGGGCAGTGGGTAAAACCCCTGTCAGGCGCCATGATCGATGTCATCTCTCCGGCTACAGAACAACTGTATATGCAGGTGGCTGATGCTGGCGAAGAGGATATTAATCGCGCCGTGGCCGCAGCGCGAAAAGCCTTTGACTGTGGCGGTTGGCCGCAGCTGAAACATTCGGAGCGCGCCGCATACCTGAAAGCCATGGCGCGGGAAGTTGACAGAAGAGCCGCCGATATTGCCCAGATATGGCCTAACGAGATGGGCATTGTCCATGCCATCGCCGCCGCATTTGCCGGCACCATCGGCGGTGTCTACGATTACTATGCAGGCCTGGCCGACAGCTTTGTTTTTGAAGAGCGTTTCGATCACCCCCCCGGCGGCGGTGAGCTGGCGCTGCTGGTGCGGGAACCCGTGGGGGTTGTCGGCGCGATCATTCCCTGGAATGCGCCCATCAATATTATGGCCTACAGCATAGCACCGGCGCTGCTGGCTGGTTGCACCATTATTATCAAATCTTCACCAGAGGCACCTGGGGCTGGCTATATTATGGCGGAAGTTGCTGAAGCCGTAGGCTTACCGCCGGGCGTACTCAATGTGGTTACCGCAGATCGCGTCCCTTCCGAAACCCTGGTTCGCCACCCCGATGTGGATAAGATTGCCTTTACCGGTTCTGACGTTGCCGGGCGCAAAATCGGCGCCATCTGCGCCGAGCGTGTCGCCCGCTGCACCCTGGAGCTGGGCGGAAAATCCGCCGCCGTGATTATGGACGATTACGATATTGAAACCGCCGCGCAATCCGTTGGCAGCTTTTCCTGTTTTCTAAGCGGCCAGGTGTGCTCGTCGTTGACCCGTATTATTGTCAACCGCAAGCGCCACGATCAGTTGGTGGAAGCTCTGGCGGCGGTTTACAGGGCGATTCCCATCGGCGATCCGTTCGACCCGACAACACAACTGGGTCCGTTGGCCTCCAGGCGGCAGCGCGACCGGGTGGAACAGATGGTCAATCAGGCCGTGGCCGATGGCGGCCAGCTGGCGGTTGGCGGCAAACGTCCCTCTCAGTTGGAAAAAGGCTTTTACTTTGAGCCTACAGTGTTCGCCAATGTCAGCAACAATGACAGAATTGCCCGTGAAGAGGTCTTTGGCCCCGTGCTTTGTGTTATTCCCGCCGACAGTGAAGACCACGCCATTGCCCTGGCCAACGACAGCATTTTTGGCCTCAATAATTCCGTATTCACCAATGATGTGGATCGCGCCTACGCGGTGGCGCGGCAATTGCGCTCCGGTACCGTGGGTCACAACGTTTTTCGCAGTGATATGCGCATAGGCTTTGGTGGCTTTAAGCAGTCTGGGATTGGCCGTCAGGGCGGCGTTGATGGTTTGCGGGCGTTCCTGGAAAATAAAACCGTGATTCTTGACGAGGTTCCCTCCCACATGAAAGGGTGAGGGTTCCGCTCAAGGCTAGTTATTAATCAGATAAAGAGATGAATCATGTTAGAAGCAGTTAATTCAAGTGAACCGGTAATCCCCGATGAGATCGCGCAAATTGTCACCTCAAGCGCATCCTACACCGATGACAATATCATTTACCCGGCGTTTAAATGGCTGCGGGAAAATATGCCCGTAGGCCGCGCCTATGTTGAGGGTTACGACCCAATTTGGGTTGTCACCAAGTACACGGATATCAAAGCCATTTCGCTGGATAATGATACTTTTATCAATGGCGATCACAATTTGATTCTCAACACCATTGCCGCCGATGACTTTATTCGCAAGGACAACAAGGGCAAGATCCGCTCAATGAACTCCCTGGCGTTTATGGATGCCCCCGAGCACCCCACCTACAGGGCGGTGACAGCCAGCTGGTTCCAGCCGGATCGAATTCGCAATCTCGAAGGCCAGATTCGTGAAACTGCCAGACAGTCTGTTCAGGAAATGTTTGATCACAACGGCTCCTGCGACTTTGTCAAAGATATAGCGCTCTATTATCCATTGCGGGTCATTATGGATATTCTCGGCTGCCCCCGCGAAGACGAAAAACTGATTCTCAAGCTTACCCAGCAATTGTTCGGCGGCGATGATCCCGACGAGCAGCGCACCGATATCGAGTTGACGCCGGATGCCGCAGGCAGAGCCTGGCGGGCGACCCTCAACGACTTTAAAGATTACTTCAGGGAGATCAGTCTCGATCGCCGCAAAAATCCCCGCGAGGATCTAATTTCACTGATTGCCAACGCCAAGGTGGATGGTGAGTACATCGATGAAGACCGCGAGCTCGATTACTACATCGCCGTCGCCACTGGCGGGCATGACACCACCTCATCATCGACCTCGGGCGGCTTGCTGGGACTTATCCGCTATCCCGAAGAATTTAAAAAATTCAAGGAAAATCCTGGGTTAAGCCACAGCTTTACCAACGAAGCCATTCGCTGGGCGACCCCCATCAAGCACTTTATGCGGGCGGCATCCAGGGATACCGAAGTCCATGGCCAGAAAATCAAGAAGAACGACCGTTTGATGCTCTGCTATCCTTCTGCAAACAGGGATGAAGAGTTTTTCAAAAACCCCGATGCCTTTATTGTCGATCGCCGCCCCAACCAACATCTGGCGTTTGGCAATGGCGCCCATATGTGTATTGGCCAGCATCTTGCCAAACTGGATATTCGCCTGCTCTTTGAAGAATTGATGCCCCGTCTCGAATCTGTGGAGCTGGCCGGCACACCGACGTTTGTTCAATCTACCTTTGCCAGTGGTCTGAAATCCCTGCCTATCCGTTATGTGATGAAATAACGGGCATTTTCTACGCAGCTGCTTTTATCCGTAAATCGGGTTTGAGCAGCTGAATTTTCGCGACTTCGTTGTTGTTCCGCACCGCATACGCTTGTCTTTTTAATGGTTTTGAGCAATGGCAATATAAATATTCGCTAGGTTATAATGATCTACGATGTTTTGTTGTCTGCACTGTCTAATAAAGAGTATAACCATGCATCAAATTCAAACAGCGAAGAAGGTCGCGTTGACGGAGTCCTATTGGCCTGCGGATATCTCTCGGCCAATCATCGATAGCACGCTTCACCAGGCATTGCAAAATGTAGTATCCACCGCGCCCCAGCGGCTCGCCCTGGTTGAGGGTATTTACGACAGTGCTGCACGGCGCACCTGGACTTACGAGCAATTGCTGCAGGATGTCCAGCAAACGGCGGCGGCTCTGCTTAAGTACTTCAAGCCCGGCGATCGCATCGCCATGTGGGCGAATAATGTTCCCGAGTGGATTTTGCTGCTTTACGGCTGTTCCATGGCGGGCATGGTGTTGGTCACGGTAAACCCTGCCTACAAAGCCCGTGAATTGAAATATGTGCTGGAGAAATCTGAGGCAGCCGGGCTGATCTATATGGAGAACTACCGGGGCACGGATACCGCCGCTATCGCCAGAGAGGTTGCCGCCGAGTTGCCGTTGCTGCACCAGCTCACGGGGCTCTCCACATTTGCTGAATTTATGGCGTCTGCTGACGGCGCGGTGAATTTCCCGGACGTTCAACCCCAGGACAACTGCATTATTATGTTCACCTCCGGAACCACCGGGGCGCAGAAGGGGGTGATGTTTCACCATCGCGGTATTCTCAATGTCACCAATTTTACCCAGGAGCGCGGTGGCCTCGATGAGGGTGGTGTGTTTGTCAATCCCATGCCAATGTTTCATATCGGCTCTCTGGGTCATGCCGGGGTGGGGTCTGTCATTCGTGGCGCCACCCATGTGCTCGCCATCGAGTGGAATACCAATCTCTATATGGAGCTTGTCGAACGCTATGGCGGCACCTATTCACTACTGGTGCCGACGATGGTGGAGGCGATTTTGGCCAGTCCCGACAGAGAGAGATTCGATCTCAGTACATTGAAACGGTTCATTTCCGGTGCGGCCATGGTTGAAGCGTCCTTGATTCGCCGCACCGCTGCCACGCTTGGCTGTTCTATCAGCAATGTGTATGGGGCAACGGAAATGCAGGGGGTTATTTGTGGCGTCTATCACAATGATGCTGAGATTGATAAAACCGAAACCATTGGTCAGCCCATGCCTCAGGTGGAAGTTAAAATAGCGGATCCACAAACTGGTGCGGTGCTGCCTTTAAATACGCCGGGGGAAATTTGCATTCGCGGTTATCAAGCCATGATCGGCTATTTCAATATGCCGGAGGAAACCGCAAAAACCCTCGATGCCGACGGCTGGCTGCACTCTGGCGATATAGGCACTATGGATGCTCGCGGTTATCTCAAAATCACCGGCAGAATGAAGGAAGTCATTATTCCCGGCGGTGAAAATATTTATCCCCGTGAGGTGGAGATTCTGCTGCAGGAACACCCCAAGGTAGAGACCGCTGCCGTTGTCGGCCTTCCGGATCAGTATTGGGGCGAACAGGTGGCGGCGGTGATTTTGCCCGTATCAGCGAATGACTTGCCCTCCGTGGATGAACTTCACACCTATTGCCGCAAACATCTCGCCCATTACAAAACGCCAAGATTCTGGTCTTTTGTCGACAATTTTCCTCTCACTGAAACGGGAAAAATACAAAAATTCAAGCTGGTGGAAGCGTTGACAAAAGGTGACCTCGTTGCCCAGCAAAGCTGAGAGTCATTTTTACAACCGCCAAAAAGACATTTGAACGGTTAAGGAAGCCCTTATGAATTTTTCCCTCAGCGAAGACCAGCAGGCTATCGTCGATGTGGTGCGCAATTTTGCCGCCAGAGAGCTGCTGCCCAAATATACCTATTGGGACAGGGCGGAAAAGTTCCCCAAAGAGCAGTGGCTGAAAATGGGCGAGCTGGGCATTCTCGGCATGCGGGTTCCCGAGCAGTACGGCGGCCAGGATCTGGATTGCCTCACTGCCGGGCTGATTATGGAGGAGGTGGCGAGGGGAGATTTCAACTGCGGCTATGGCATTTTGCTCGCCTGTTTCAGCGGCGAAATTATTGAAAAATTCGCCACTGAAACCATCAAGAAGACCTGGCTTGAGCCCATGGCGCGTGGCGAAAAAGTGATCTGCACCGCGCTCACAGAGCCCCATTGTGGCTCCGATGCCTCGGCCATTAAAACCAGAGCCGTGCGCAGGGGCGACCATTATGTTCTCAACGGTGAAAAATCCGCCATGACCTTGTTGATGGTGGGGGATGCCGCTGTGGTGTTCGCCAAAACGGATGCCAGCGCGGGCGCCAAAGGGGTGTCCGCTTTTCTGGTGCCACTGGATTTGCCGGGGGTGTCGAGAACGCCCTATTCGGATATGGGCGCGCGGGGTATCGTCCGTGGCTCGCTATTTCTCAGCGATGTGGAAATACCTTGCGATCATTTGATCGGCGAGGAGGGCGGCGGTTTTGTCAGGGTGATGCAAACTTTTGACTATACCCGCGCCCTTATCGGCCTGATGTGTCTGGGTGCGGCGCAGATCACCCTCGATGAAACCATCGACTATGTCAAACAAAGGGAGGCGTTTGGTGTGCCCATTTCCAAAAACCAGGGGGTGTCCTTTCCCATCGCAGAGTGGTCGACCCGCCTGGAGATGGTGCGCTGGCTTTGCTACCGAACCCTGTGGTTGCGGGATCAGGGGCTTGCCCACACCAAGGAGGCCGCCATGTGCAAACTACAGGGACCGGATATATCGGTAGGGGCGATTCAGGACTGCCTGATCCTCCACGGCCACTACGGCTACACCAAGGATTTTCCCGTCGAGCAGCGTCTTCGCGATGTGATCGGTCAGCAGATTGCCGATGGCACACCCCAGATACAGAAGCTGATTATTGCCCGGCACCTGCTTGGCCGGGAATTTGTGTAAATAAAGAGCCAGCCCGCGCAGCTATTGTGGTGTTGTTAATCCGAAGCCTGGCTTTCTGCTGCAGTGGCCTGGGCGCGGCTGATCACATAGGCGCGAATAGCCTCAATGTCTTCGATGCTGTAATTGTCTTTAAAAGAAACCATGCCCAGGGATGTCAGGGCGCCGTCGTAGACAATGGCTTTCCAGGCTTCCTGGCTCGCCAGTGCACTACTGTACCTGAGATCTTTGATCAAGCCGCTGCTGAGTGCGCCGCCGCCATGACAGAAGCCGCAGGTGCTGTGATAGAGCTGTTCACCCCGCTTGATGGCAGGTTCATCGGCAAATTGTGGCGGTGGTTGCAGGGGAGTTGTTTCCAGGAGGGGGGCGCTCGGCAAATGTGCGCTGCCATTGAGGGCAAAGGTGAGAACGCGACTTTTGTTGCGCAGCGGCTTGCCGTCATTCCACAGTAGTTCGCCGCCAGATAAGGGCATACCGCCACCGAGGCCGACCATCACACTGATATATTGAACGCCATCCACGGCATAGCTAATGGGTGCCGCCTGAATGCCGCTTTGGCCATCGAAAGACCAGAGTTTCTCCCCCGATGCAGCCTTATAGGCGCTGAAATGGCCGTTGCCTTCACCTTGAAAGACCAGGCCGCCAGCGGTGGTGAGAACGCCGCCATTCCAGGGGCCGCTGTGGCTTACGCGCCATATTTCTTTCTGAGTGATGGGATTCCAGGCAATTAGCTGGCCTTTGAAGGATTTTTTAATTTCTTCCCGTGCTTGCTTATCTGTGGGAGGAATAAAGGGGGCGAGGTCGACGCCCAAGTTCATGCCCTTGGCCAGCGGCTTGAAGTTGGGATCGGTTTTATAGGCGGCGGCGCCGTCCAGGGTGGGAATGTAGACCAAGCCCGTATCCGGATTGAACGCCATAGGCTGCCAGTTGTGGGCGCCGAGGCTGCCGGGAATGCCTACCCACATTTCGCCGGTTTGGGAGTAGAGGGCGTCAGGGTTAAACTGAGGCCGCCCTGTTTTTGGGTCAACACCGGTTGCCCAATTTACCTCTGTATAGGGTTGTGCGGAAATAAACTCGCCGTTGCTGCGGTCGATAACATAGAAAAAGCCGTTTTTAGGCGCCTGCATCAGCACTTTTCTGGTTTTTCCTTTAATGGGCAAGTCCGCCAAAATCATATGCTGGGTGGCGGTGTAGTCCCATTCGTCGCCCGGCACTTGCTGGAAATGCCAGACATATTCGCCGGTATCCGGCCTCAGTGCCAGAATCGAAGAAACAAACAAATTGTCGCCGCCATCTTCGGAGCGCAGTTTTTGGCTCCAGTACGAGCCGTTGCCAACCCCCAGATAAAGCAAATCCAGCTCCGAGTCGTAGGCCATGGAATCCCAGACGGTGCCGCCGCCGCGCCCGCCTTTGTCATCCCACCATTGTCCACTCCAGGTGGGTTGCGCCAGGCGCGCCATAATCTCGTCTGAAGCCGCATTGTCAACCTCTCCCGGCTTGCCGGGGACGGTGTAAAAACGCCATACCTGGTCACCGCTTTTGGCGTCATAGGCGGTTACATAACCCCTGACACCAAATTCGGCACCGCTGTTGCCGATAATGACCTTGCCTTTGACAATGCGGGGGGCGCCGGTAATGGTGTAATTCAGCGATGCATCCACGGTCATTGTTGACCATATCTGCTGGCCTGTTTTGGCATCGATGGCAATGAGCCTGCCATCCAGAGCGCCAACATAAACCATGCCATCCCAGTAGGCAACGCCGCGATTCACCACATCGCAGCAGCCTTTGATGGCCGTTTCTCCCGGAACCTTGGGATCAAATTGCCACAGCAGGCGCCCTGTCGCGGCATCAAAGGCCTGAACCTTTGACCAGGCGCTGCTGGTGTAGAGAACGCCGTCGACAACCAGCGGTGTGGCTTCCTGACCTCTGCTGGTATCGAGATCATAAAACCAGGCCAGCCCCAGTTTTTCAACATTGTTCTGGTTAATCTGGTTGAGGGGACTATAGCGAGCTTCACCGTAGCTGCGCCCGTGGGAAAGCCAGTTGTGGGGTTCTTTGTCGGCATTGATGATGCGGCTGCCAAAATCCGTGTCGCTATCGGCAGCTGCCCAAAGGGTTGCTGGTACTTGAAGGCTGAAGGCGAGAAATCCTATCGCCCATTTTTTTCGGTTGGTCGCGGTTGCGGCTCTGGCGAGCAAAGAATATCCCCAGGTTCTAGTTTTGGCGGTTGGGCTAGACATCTTATTATTTCCTGTTGGAGACGATGGTTGTTTCAATGGCGCAAGCTGGTTTGAATCCGCACCCTGTTCGCCCAAATGGCATTCTTGTCTCATGTTTGTAATCTGTCGAATACGTTTTCCCAGATGATGGGCTATCTGGGTGGCGACACTGTTTTGTATGTGATATAAAAGTAAGCGTATTATAAATATGCGAAACAGGTGCTGTCCATTGTTGCCCTTGGTTTGTGTGAGGGCAGACTCTATGTGTGGACTCAAATTACAATCAATGGATACAAAATTGAGGGAAATATGGCGACAGGAAAACTTAATAATAGAAAAGTCATTGTCACCGGCGCTGCCCAGGGTATGGGGCGTGCCATTGCCGTAGAAGCCGCCCGCGAAGGCGCCTCCTGGGTGATTCTTGGAGATTTGAAAGAGGGGGAGGGTGAAGCTGCTGCTGAGGAAGTCAGAGCTGCGGGTGCACAGGCACTTTTTGTCAAAACCGATCTCAGCAAACTGGCGGATATTGAAAATTTGATTGAGCAGGCGGTAAAGAGTGCCGGGGGCATCGATGTTCTGGTGAACAATGCCGGTATTACCGACGACGGTGCCACCGGTGGCGCCCAAACGCTCGAGTCCCTGAGCGAAGAGGCCTGGGATTTGATTATGAATGTCAATGTTAAAGCTATCTGGCGGGCAACCAAGCTGGCGTTGCCCTATTTGAAGCAATCAACGTTATCACCGGCCATTGTCAATGCCGCTTCTGTGGCCAGTTCCGTTGCCTATCCGGGAATTCCCGCCTATTCCACCAGTAAAGGTGCGGTCAAATTGCTGACGCAGGCCATCGCCGTTGAAGCTGGAGAATACGGCATCAGATGTAACGCCTACGCTCCAGGCGCCATCGCTACGCCCATGTTGATGCACAGCCTGGAAACCTTTTCCTCGGAAGAGCGCGCCACAACTGAAGCCAGGCTTTCTGGCCCCCATCTTATCAAGCGCCTTGGCAAACCCGAAGAGGTGGCAAAGCTGGTGTGTTTTTTGGCGTCGGAAGAGGCGTCCTTTATCACCGGCAGTATTTACCATATCGACGCGGGAACCCTGGCCTGGCGGGGTAATAATTAAACGGGAAATTCACCAGTACAGGCTGAAAGACGAGTTTTGTGCTGCTATAACAGGCTTCACGGTAATTGCAGTTCAGCACCGTTTGCTACCGGCTATGTTTGCCTGTTTTTCACTTGATCTCGCCCGATTTGAGCGCACATGCTCGCTTCACGTTGCTATGGCAGCGTTTACGCTCAGGAGTACGCTCAAATCAAGGGATCTCGGCGCGAAAATTCAGGCAACTGGTACAACAACTTCCGGGTTAAAGGACGTCATGATTAGGGTCATTCCTTCGCAAGAATGATTGCGCGAAATATTCCGGAAAGTAGTGTTCGAGGGTGGGAATCTATCGCTCGTTGATTTTTATAGACTCCCGCCTGCGCGGGAGTGACGAAAATAGAATTAACCAGACCTCCTAAAGGACAACAAAAGAAGCTGTGCGCTCAATCACCCAGAAAATCCCCAGGCTGCCAATGGTGTAAGCGGAGGCTGTTTGACCCCAGAGCTTCATAGTGGGCATGGGGAGTTTTAGCAGGGCTATAATCTTGGTTGCTGCGGCTATAACTGCAAAAAAGGCCGCAACAAAAACCAGCTGGCCAAGCTCGACTCCGATATTGAAGAACAACAGTGCCAGGGGAATGGCCTGCTGTGGCAGGCCAACGTCCGCGAGAGCGCTGGCGAAACCGAAGCCGTGAAGTAGCCCAAAAGTAAAAGCCACCAGCCAGGGGTAGGCTGAGGTTAATCCCGGCCTGCCCCTTTGGCTCTGAATGATTTCTGCGGCAACAAACGCAATGCTTAACGCGATGACCGCTTCAATGGGCGCTATGGGTACTTTTACCAGTTCCAATGTTGCTGCGGCCAGGGTGAGGCTGTGCGCAAGGGTAAAGGCGGTAATTGTGGCGACAATTGTTCGCACTCCTTTTACCAGCAACAGCAGCGCCAGAACAAAGAGCAGGTGGTCTATGCCCAGAAGAATGTGTTCTATGCCATAGAGAAGATAGGTTTTTGTCACTTCCCAATCACTGGCTTGGGAGGGAATGATAAAAGCGGTTTTGTCAGGCGAAAGTCTATGGCTATGGCTGGTGCCGTCGGCCAAGTCCAGGCGAACCAGAACATCGGTTGCTGTGTCCTCAAGCCCGTGTATTTCAACGGCGCCGCCTTCAACTCCGCCGGAGCAGACCGACAGCCATCGCGACAGGTAAGCTCTGCCGTCCCAGGAGGGTGGGTTTAAAGGATCTTGCTGGCACTGGGCGGGCAGCCTTGCATGGATTGCCATGGGTTTATTGCCGACAGCAGGTTTTTTCCAGACAACAGAGTAAAGATCGCCGTCAAGTTGATCAATTTGCAGATATCCCGGCTCCAGAGCATGACCCTGTGAAAACCCGCTCAAGCTCAAGGTGCTGAGCAGACAAATCACAAGCAATGTGTTTTTGATCAAGGCTGAGGACATTAGTTGTCAGCAAGTGATTGTGAAAGGGATGCGGGTAGTTGTATCTGGTACTGGTCGCGCAATTTGGCAAAGAGCTGTTGGCGCAGTTCCAGGGTTTTCTTGGCTTTCCAGTCGCGCAGAACCAGGGGGCGAATTTCGGCCAGTTCCGGCACTTTTTCGGCCTGGAATTGAGTAACCCGCACCAAATGCATGCCGAAACTGGATTCAATGGGAGTAGACCACTGGTTTAATGGCAGTTTTTCAGCCGCGTTAAAGAAGCCTGCACCGAAAATGCCGTCAATGGTTTGAGGGGAAGAGAGAGGCAGCTGGGCGGGAAGAAGGCTGGCTTTTTGCCACTGATAAGGATTGGCAGGAGTGTTGGACTTGAGATGCTCCGCGATGGTGATTATTTGAGGAGGGGCTATGATCTTGCCGAGAAAAACCTGTTCCAGGGCGATTTTGGCTGGCTGGGCATAGGCTTCCTGATTGGCAGCCAAGTAAGCGTTGAGTTCAGAGCCGTCGGGGTCGAGAAGGTCTGCGCCTGTGTCGCTCAAAAACTCCATTTTTTGGCGCAGCCGCAGGCGGATGACTGTGTCATTGTGATCCAGACCCAGCGCCAGAGCCTCCCGGTAGTAGACCTCTTCGCGAACAGCGTCCTCGACCATTGCGGCGATTGCCGTTTCGTCAGGCTCCTGTCGCCAGGTTTTTCTGTAATTCCCAATCAGTTGCTCAATCTGTTTACTGCCGATAACGATCAGGTTTTTTGGCGCTTGTCGCGGCGGTGACACCATGGTGTACACAGAAAAAATAAGGCTGCCAATCAGCACAAACTGAAACAGGGGTTCTTTAAGTAACGCCACAATGTATTTCATTTTCTGTACGATCGATTCCCTGCCTATTGGGCAGCGTTGTACCAGATGGGCGAAGTATAGGCGCGCTCCTGGGTGGTCATGGGTACTTCCGCGCTCATCGTATCGCCGAAGCGCTTGGCGTCGTAGGCGGACCAGCGCGGTGTTGGAATTTCCAAAACCCGGGCGTAGTAAAAGGCGTTTTGGTTGGGGTCGAAGTGGGGATCCTGCCAGACCGTGGCCAGCTCGGCGGCACCTATGCTGTTGTTCCAGGTCGCATTTGCAACATCGACCGTTGAGCCTACAGGGGGCAGTTTACCGTTGCGATCTGGCACTCGATTACCAGACCAGGCCACCTCGTAGACTTGTTCATGGGTATTGCCGGAGGCATCCAGCCAACCTTTGATAATCTGGATGCGGTCCAAATTGGCGCTGAAGGGGTCTCTGGCGGCGGCAACAATAAACCGG
>JBFXIU010000004.1:0-53106 GCA_050175615.1 Porticoccaceae bacterium
ACACAAAAGCGCTTTTCATCGATGGCGAGGCGCAGCTTATTTTCAAGCTCGAGGCGGCGCACGGCGCGGTTATTCATTTCGGCGGCGTAAAAAGTGAACTGATTCTTGCCCTGATCCTTGGATCTGTACATGGCGGTGTCGGCATTTTTGATGATGGTTTCGGCGCTGTCGCCATCGTCGGGATAAAGGCTGATACCTATACTGGTGGAAATATGCAGACTGTAGCCGTCGATACTAAAAGGTTGGTTGATTTTTTGAATCAATTTTTGTGCGATATCGGCAGTGTCGTTGGTATTTTTTTGATGTTGAAGAAGAATGGCAAATTCGTCACCGCCGAGCCTGGCCAGGGTGTCGCTGCTGCGCACACATTCGCTAAAACGGTGTGCCACCTGAATCAGTAGTTTGTCGCCAATGACGTGGCCAAGGGTGTCGTTGATGACCTTGAAGCGATCGAGGTCGAGAAAAAGCACCGCAAGGCTGCCGCCGTAGCGTTCCGACTGATGGATGGCGAGGCGCAAATGGTCGTCAAAGGTAATGCGGTTTGCCAGGCCGGTAAGGGTGTCGTGGTAGGCCTGGTGTTCGAGCTGGCGGGTCAGTTCGGTGAGCTCCCAGGTGCGTTCGTCGACCTTAACTTCGAGCTCTTCCCGCGAATGCTGCAATTTGCGGTCGCGCAATTGGATCTGCATGAGCATTTCATTGAAATCATCCACCAGGCCGCCAATTTCGTCCTTGGAAAGTTTCTCTGCGCGCAGGCTGTAGTCTTCACTTTCGGTAATGCGCTGGGCGGTATGAGCCAGCTTTAAAATCGGTTCTGTCACCACCCGCTGCAAACGCCGCGATAAAAAATAGACCACCATCAAGGAAAGCAGAAACATACCGAGCACGGTCACGCCGAGCATAAACTGACGGTAGTTCCAGTAACTGAGTTCGGATACCAGCAGAATGGTGCCCAGAGGTTTGTTGTCGAAAGTGATGGGTACAGAGACGAAAAAGTCACCGCCAATATCGCCGTATTTTTCGTAGGGAAGCACCCTGGGAATAGGGCGGTCGTGGCGCTGGTATTGGGCGAAGGGCTGGCCGTCGTTGGTAAAAATAACGGCGGCAATAATGTTGGCCTCGCTTTCAAGACTGGAGAGAGTGCTTGCCGCTGCGGCGGCGTCGCCAAAGGTGATGGCGGCAACGGAGTTGCTGCCGATAATGCCCGCCTGGGCGCGCAGCTGGTTATACATGGTGTTGCGCAGCGACATCCAGTCGATAATGGCGAAACCCGCAACAGAGAAGGTCAGCGCAATACTGCTGGTCAGCAGCAGTACAGACATAATGGTTTTGCGAATCGAGCGTCGGCCAAGAAAGTACATGGTTCAGTTGTCTCCCTTGACCAGAGTGGCCAGTTTGAGGAGTTCAGAGCTCATCTTCAGCCCTGCGTTGTGAACTTCGTCGAGGTTGATTTCAAAACCGATTTTGCTGCCCTTGCGCACCAGCGACACCATAATGCCCGCATAGGCGCTGCCGCCCTGGGTGCTGGCAGTCAAATCCAGAATGGTGAGAATGGGTTGGTGTCGCCACAGGGGAAGAAAATCCTCGCCAAAGCGACCAACTTCAGAGCCTGGGATAACCAGGATGCTACAGTCCGTCACATTGCTGAGTTCGTCGATATAAGCGATGTGAACATTGCGTCCGGCGATCACTTGTCCGCGCAGCGGCATTGAAGCTTGAAAACCCTCACCGCCGCGGTACATGCAGAGCTGAAGTTGATTGTTGTCGCTGGCCTGGCGCGGCCAGTGCACAAAGCGGGCGATATTGACAACAAAAGCGGTCTTGATATCGCTAATTTGGTTGTTGGCGGTGCCTGAATCTGTATAGGCAGAAGCAGGGGTCAACGTTAACGCGATGAACAATAACAAAAATCGCAATGGGCGGCGCCAAAAACAGGGCAGCACCGGCGCAGAAAAGCGTTGCATTAGTTGCCGTAACTCCACATCAGACGCAGCCAAATTTCTCTTACCGGTCTTTCGGTATTGTGCTGGTTGCCAAAGTCGGCAGCGGGGTCAAAAACTCGCGTGTTGAAAACGTTGTCGATACCCGCCGCGTAGCTGAAGTTGCGGTTGAACTCCCCCGCTAAAAAAACATTGGCAATAACAAAGGCTTCGGCTTGGTCGTTGCGAAACTGATTGGTGTCGTGGCGATTGTTGTTGTAGATCAGCGACAAGCCCAGGCTGTCGCTGGCGCTAATGCTGTAATCCACATTAATGCTGCCAGTCCAATCGGCCAGATAGGGTGTGGGTTGTGAAGTCGAACCTTCAATATCAAGGAAGGACGCGCCGAGGCGAAGGTTGAGTTTTTCCGCCAGCCTCAGGTTGAGCACCGATTCAACGCCGCGCAAATGCCAGCTTCCGTCGAGGTTGGTAAAGTATTCGTCGATTCCGTCCGGTGTCGGCATCTCCTGAATAAAATCGGTTACTTTATTGCGAAACAGGCCGATGCTGAGATTGGCGTCCTCCCATTGATAGAGATAGCCCAGCTCCAGGGATTTGATTTCTTCGGGTTCGGGGGTGGGCGGGGAGTAGTCTGTGCCCTCCAGAACCTTGAGGTATTCTCGAAACCCCGGTGTGCGCATGGCGGTACCGTAGAGGACTTTCCATGTTTGGTTGCTGGTGGGGCTGTAGACCAGGGCGCTGCGATAATTGAGATGCCGGCCAAACTGGTCAAAATCGTCGTATCTGGCTCCCAGGGTCAACTCAACGCTGGGGGTTAGAGTCCACACATCCTGAACAAAAAGCGCGTAGTCATTGTTGCGAATGTTGGCGTCTCGCAGTAGAGAACCCTGCTCTGGAGTTTCAAAAAAACCGTTGCGGAAAGAGAAGAGGCGGCGGTATGCCATGTCTTCCGCCTCTTCGTATTGCCAGCTGCTTCCCAGGGCGACGACATGGTTGGCGAATTGGCGAAGCCCGGTGACTGTGCCGCCGGCGATGGTGGCATGCTGGTTTTCGCTGTAGGCAAGAGCGCGGCTTTGCCGCTCTATTTCATATTCGTGGGTTTTGTCGCTGGTGTAAAAAAGGCGGGCTTCGATACGGCCAGCGGCGATGGTTCCCGCCTCGTAGGAAGCGGACGTGGTTAGCATGCGCTCTTCGATAAAGGCGTCCTGGGTGTCGGGAATAAACAGAAAGGGGGTGTTGTTTTCACTGTAATTCAGCGCCAGCGTTAGCCCAGCCAGGGGGCGGGCTTTGACAAACAGGCTGGTGTAGTCTTCATCCAGAGGTTGCGGGGCGGCACCGCCGATAAAGCTTCTGCGCTCGCCGTCAAAGGGCGCATCCTGTGACAGGGTGCTGCCAAACAGTTGCAACGTTCTGCTGTTATAGGTGGCCGTGGCCTTACTGCGCTGGTGGTTGCCCGCTTCAACACTGGCTTCAAACTGCGGGGTGTCGGAAAAATTGCGCGTGGTTACCGAAATAATGCCGCCAAAGGCGTTGGCGCCATAGAGGCTGGAAGCGGGGCCGAGAATAATTTCCACTCTGGCAATGTTTTCAAGGGGCAGGTTGTCGCCCAAGGCAAAATGGCTGTAGTACAAATGCTGCATTCGCACGCCGTCAACGATGAGCAGAAGCTTGTCGTTATAGCGGCTGAGAAGGCCGCGAGCCCAGGCGGTCTGGTGGCGCTTGCGGTATTGATTCAGCTGTATGCCCGGAATAAATTGCAGCAAGTCTTCGAGACGGCGGGCGCCAAAGCGGCGAAAATCCCTGGACGAAAAACTGTAGACGGTGCCCGGCGCCTTGGACTCCTGGGTTGGCAGCAGCGAAGCAGACGTGAACACTTCCAGTGCCAGTAGATCTTTGAGGGACATTGATGAAAAGTCAGCTTTTTCAGCTTTCGGGTCGGCCCAGCCGCACACCGGTAGCAATGCAACAACAGCCAAAAAAAACCTTAACCCAGAGCAGGGCAATATTGCGGACACCTGGACTTCCCCCTCCAAAGTGATTGATTTTAGTTGTAGTTGTGATGCTGCTGATTGTTCAAAAAGTGGCGCAGAGATTATGGTAATGTCCTTACTATTTCAAGGGCGGTAGTGATCACAGTGAAAATCAGGGGATAAACGGTGATTTATCCCTATTTAACAGGCCGTTGAAAAGCCATGCCAAGAAGGGCGCTTCTGTGACGTTTGGCCAATATCGCAAATGCTGTTGTGCCGCAACCATCAATTGACACCACATCCAGTCCTGAAACTGAGCCAATTTAAGGTATTATTGCCGACGGATCAGTGGTACCAAATACACAGGCATAAGAGAGATTAATGGGTATTCAACAGAACGATTTTGAACAGATTTCCCTGAAAACCTACGCCGAGAAAGCCTATCTGGATTATTCCATGTATGTGATTCTCGACCGCGCCCTGCCCCATATTGGCGACGGCTTAAAGCCGGTTCAGCGGCGCATCATTTACGCCATGAGTGAGCTGGGCTTAAAGGCTGGCGCCAAATACAAAAAATCCGCCCGCACCGTGGGCGATGTTATCGGTAAATTCCACCCCCATGGCGACAGCGCGGCCTACGAGGCCATGGTGCTGATGGCGCAACCCTTTTCCTACCGCTACCCCCTGGTGGACGGCCAGGGTAACTGGGGGTCTCCGGACGACCCCAAATCCTTTGCCGCCATGAGGTACACCGAATCGAAATTGGCGGCCTTTGCCGAAGTGCTGCTCAGTGAACTGGGGCAGGGCACCGCGGACTGGAAACCCAATTTTGATGGCACTCTCGAAGAACCCGTAGTGCTGCCTGCCCAGGTGCCCCATGTGCTCTTGAATGGCACCACGGGCATCGCCGTGGGCATGGCCACAGATATCCCGCCCCACAACCTGCGCGAAGTGGTCAGCGCCTGCATCCATTTGCTGGACGCGCCGTCTGCCTCCGTTGCCGAGCTGATGCAGTTTATCAAGGGGCCTGATTACCCTACGGAAGCGGAAATTATTTCTTCCTCTGAGGATATTCGCACCCTCTATGAAACCGGGCGTGGTTCGGTGCGCATGCGCGCCTTGTGGATAAAGGAAGATGGCGACATTATTGTTACCGCACTGCCTCACCAGGCGTCGCCGGCGAAAATCCTCGAGCAGATCGCCGCCCAGATTCAAAACAAAAAGCTGCCCATGGTGGCGGATTTGCGCGATGAATCCGACCATGAAAATCCCACCAGGCTGGTGATTGTGCCGCGCTCCAATCGCGTCGATCTTGAAGCCTTGATGAGCCACCTGTTTGCCACCACGGATCTGGAGCGCACCTACAGGGTGAATCTCAATATGATCGGCATGGATGGCCGCCCGGGGGTGAAGCCGTTGAACGCCATTCTTCGCGAATGGAATGGCTATCGCATCGATACAGTGCGCCGCCGCCTGGAGTTCCGCCTCGACAAGGTGCTGAACCGGCTCCATATCCTCGACGGCCTGCTCATCGCCTATCTCAATATCGACGAAGTCATTGAAATTATTCGCTACGAAGACGACCCCAAAGCGGAATTGATGCGCCGTTTCAATCTTGGCAATGCCCAGGCGGAAGCCATTCTCGAATTGAAGTTGCGCCATCTGGCGAAACTTGAGGAAATGAAAATTCGCGGCGAGCAGGATGAACTCAACAAAGAGCGCGACGAGCTGGAAAAAATTCTCGGCTCCAACGCCCGCCTCAAAACCCTGGTAAAAAACGAACTTCAGGAAGTGGCAGACAAATACGGCGACGATCGCCGCTCGCCCATTGTAGCCCGTGAAGAGGCGGAAGCCTTTTCAGAAAAAGACCTGATGACAACCGAGCCCGTCACTGTGGTGCTCTCCGAGAAAGGCTGGATACGTGCCGCCAAGGGGCACGACGTCGACGGCAGTTCCCTCAGCTACAAGGCCGGAGACAGCCTTCAGGTTGCGGTAAAAGGCCGCAGCAATCAAAGCGTGATTATTTTTGATTCCACCGGGCGCGCCTACACCCTGGCGGCGCATTCACTGCCATCGGCGCGGGGGCAGGGTGAGCCCCTGACCGGGCGTTTGAGCCCGCCCTCAGGCGCCACCTTCAGCGGCCTGATGATGGCGGAGGAAAAAGGACTTGTGCTGTTAAGCACGGATGCCGGTTACGGATTTATTGCCAAAATGACCGATCTGGAGAGCAAAAACCGCTCCGGTAAAGCCGCAGTGTCAATTTCCAAGGGCGGGCGCTTGCTGCCGCCCAAACCCCTGGACAGCCTCGACGGCAGAATGCTGGCTGCGGTGAGCAATGAGGGGCGCCTGCTGGTATTTCCCGTCAATGAGCTGCCCCAGCTGTCAAAAGGCAAAGGCAATAAAATCATCAATATTCCCTCGACAAGGCTGCAAAACCGCGAAGAATTTATGGTCGATGTCGCTGTTATTGCGCCGGGAGAGCAGCTTTATGTCTATTCCGGCAAACGCTATCTCAATATGAGTCTTGCCGATCTTGAACACTATAAAGGTGAGCGCGGTCGTCGCGGCAACAAACTCCCCAGGGGCTTTCAGAAAGTGGATCGTATCGAGGTAAAAAATGGCGGCTGATGGGTGTTTGTAACCACAGCAATCGCAAGCTTTGCAGGGTGAAGCGCAACCCGGTGCAGAGGTTCCTTAGCAGGCACTCAATGAGTGTTCGCCCTGTCATCTGTTTTGTAGATATTCAAAATCATATTAATAGAATTTACATATGGCCAAAAAGCCCTTAGCATCGTTCCTGTACTGACAGCGGGGATTTGTTCTGGGTTTTGACGCAAATCCAAGCTATTCTAAAAATTGGCTGAAGGGCACTTCTAAAAATAGCTATTGTTGTGTTCTGAAAAATCGGGCAATTGTGACACCCATTGCCTTCGCGCCTCCATTCCTTCAGGCGATGCAGGCAAGGGTGCAAAAGTGCATTAGCGACCCCGGAACGTTGAGGGTGGCGCTACCCAAATAAAATCGCGTTAATAAGCGAAAATCATGACTGCCAGAGATTAAATTCTTTTGCCTCTGGCATGGAAGTTTGGCTCTATAGATAATGACTTATTTGTCATTTATATTGGCCTTGACGCATAACTACTTTAAGAAGCGGAGAAAATAATGGCACATTCAAGCGAAGCAATGGCTGCGATTCAGTTGCCGGAAACCGTGGAAGGTCTATTGGCTGCAGCGCAGGCTCAAACAGGGCTGGAAGACTTTGGCGACCGCCACTTTGTCACTGGATTGACAATTCTTGTCGATGCTCTCCACAGGGAGGCCAATCTAAATGCCATGGGCAAAATGATGGTATACGGCGGTTTTATTCGATTGTTATCAAATCGCTTGCGCTATCAAAACGATGTCAAGTCGCATCCTCACATTCTCGAAGAAAAAATTGAGGCGCCCATTATTATTCTCGGCCTGCCGCGAACAGGCACTTCAAAACTTCAGCGGGTGATGTCGGCAGATCCCAGCGTGCAACGGCTGGAATTCTGGCGCACCATCAATCCTGCGCCATTTCCCGGTGAAAAACCCGGGGATCCAAAAGAAAGAATTGAAGCCGGGTTATTGGTGGAGCAGACCCTCGCCACACAGTTTCCCGGCTGGATGGCGCGCCACCCCATGGAGGCGCTGGAGCCGGATGAAGAGCTGCATATTATGGACATGTCGTTTGAGTGCGTCATTTCCTGGCTGTTTTCCCGCGTGCCGTCCTATTACGACTACATATCAAAATGCGATCCGCGGCCAACCTACGACATTCTTTATAAAATGCTCCAATACCTGCAATGGCAGGATGGCGGTGGTCGTGGCCGTCCCTGGATTATGAAATCCCCCGTGCATATAGGCGCGTTGGACGTGCTGCTCGACACATTTCCAGACGCCACCATCGTGCACTGCCACCGCGATCCCCGCGATGTGGTGCCCTCCTTTGCCTCCCTTATTGAGGAGGGGCGAAAAATGGGCAGCGATCAGGTAGACCCGGTGGAAATTGGCCGCGATATGTGTGAATACTGGGCCGAGCAACTTGACCGCAATCTTGTCATCAGAGATCAATTGCCTGCAGACCGCATTCTCGATTTTAAATTTGAGGAAATTGTCTCAGACGTTATCGGCGTCATCGCCAAAATCTATAAAAGCGCCGGGCGTGAATTAACCCCCGAAGCGCTGGCGGCATTTAACGACTATAACGCCCGCCGCCCCAAAGGCCACTGGGGCAGCTATGAATATTCTGCCGATCACTACGGCCTCTCCCTGGAGGCCATCGATGAACGCTATGCCGCCTATCGCCAGCGTTTTATCACGGCATAAGACTTGATTTCTAGGAAACGGAGTACGAAATAATGACAACTGATAACCAAACAATTGCCAATGCCGGTGTTGCCAATCCTACTATCTGGCGGGAAATGACCAAGGCCATGGGGGCGCTGGAAGATCTGGTGTGGAATGATCCCTTGGTGAGCGATGATCTGACCCGCGCCGAGGGCATACGCTATCTCACGCGACTGATTGCCGGTGCGCTGCCGATGACACTGGATAGTTCCTCGTCCGACTATCCCCAGTTTCTCCACTTTCTTACCACCAGAATTCATTACGGACTGCCAGCCACAGATTGTTACTACGTATGGGCACCGGTTCACGGCGATCACACCTACCGCATCAGCGGTGATCGCGGTACGGCGCGGGTTTTTGATATCGAAACCCGCAAAGGTGAATTTGCCCATGTCCACCAGTGGGAATTGATCGACCGGCTTAGCGATTTTACCGTGGACGCCAATAACCAGGTTGAAATTATTCTCAGCCGTGACAAACACGACGGCAACTGGATTCAATTGCCTGAGGGGTCGGGAAATATTATTTTCCGCCAATATTATTACGACTGGGATCGGGAGGAACCGGCAAACCTTAAAATCGAGCGGGTCGGCGCCCACTATCCGCCGCCCCCGTTGACCGTTGCAGAGATCGAGAGACGCAGTCAGCTATTTGTTGATTGGCTGCGGTTTTTGCCGGAAAGATTTGCCCAGGTTTACAGAAGCTACTACGACGCGCCCCAGGACACTTTAATTTTTGATTCCATTAATTTTGGCTGGAAAGATCTTCGCTACGGCAAAGGCACTTACAACTGCGCTGAAGATGAAGCGCTGATTCTCGAGGTTAAATTGCCGGAGTCCTATTATTGGAGTATTCAGCTGTGCAGCCATTTCTGGGAAGCCAGAGACTACCATCTGCGTCAGACATCACTCAATGGCCACCAGGCAACCATTGATAGCGACGGTGTCTTTCGAGCGGTTATCTCCCACAAGGATCCAGGCGTGGCCAACTGGCTCGATGCGGGCGGGCACCAGCGGGGTTTGATTTCCATACGCTACTACAAGGCGGATTCAACACCGGCGCCAACCATTCGCAGGGTTAAATTTGCCGACCTGAATAATGTATTGCCGTCGACCACAGTGAGGGTCACTGATGAACAGCGGCAAAAATCCCTGATCGCCAGAGCAGAGTCTGTGGTGCGCAGGCGTTGTGAATAAGCTATTAAAAAATCTATTAAAGGAATGGCACTGACTTAAGCAGTCATTCCCGCGCAGGCGGGAATCCAAGAGGCTCGACACCCTGAAACTGGATTCCCGCCTACGCGGGAATGACGAAATTGTGGCTCTGGCGTTAAGTCAGTGCCATTCATCTATTAAAGCGGTTATTTTTCAGGAGATAAAAATGTCAAATATCGAACAATTATTTTCATTGAAAGGCAAAGTGGCCTTGGTCACTGGTGCGGGCACAGGCATGGGCCGGCGTTTTGCCCAGACTTTGGCGGACGCAGGCGCCAAAGTCATTTGTGCCGCTCGGCGCCTGGATAAAGTCGATGAGGTGGCTGCAGCCATTGTCGCCAACGGTGGCGACGCCATGGGTCTGGATCTGGATATCGGCAATACCGAAAGTGTTAAAAGCGCTTTTGACCGTGCCGAAAAAGCCTATGGCATGGTGGATATTCTCGTCAACAATGCGGCGCAACTGGATTTTGCGCCCTTTCCCGATATCGATGAAGCTGCCTGGAATAATCTGGTCAATACCAATTTCACCGGCACCATGAGAATGGCGAAGGAGTTTTCGCAGCGCTTAATTGCTGTGGAAAAGCCCGGGTCTATTATCAATATAACCTCGGTTACCGGTATTCAGGTAATGAAAAATATTCCCTGTTACGGCAGCATAAAAGCCGCGGTCAATCATCTCACCAAACAGATTGCCGCCGATCTTTTTGGTAAAAATATTCGCTGCAACGGCATAGCGCCGGGATACTTTATGACAGAAATGGTTGCCGAATATTTTGAAACCGAACAGGGCAAAGCGGATATTGATCGTCTTCCCGGAAAGCGGGTTGGCCGGGTTGAACAGCTGGACGGTATTATTCTTTTATTGGCCAGCGACGCCTCTGCTTTTATCAATGGCGCTATTATTCCTGTTGACGACGGTCAGGTTATTCAGTTGACCTGATCGAATGTGATCAAGATTTTCACATGTATTGATTTTTACGAA
Source organism: Porticoccaceae bacterium (assembly GCA_050175615.1). Taxonomy (GTDB): domain Bacteria; phylum Pseudomonadota; class Gammaproteobacteria; order Pseudomonadales; family Porticoccaceae; genus CAYXXZ01. Next base: position 10,478 of record JBFXIU010000004.1, read on the forward strand.
CCCTTGTTAGAGCCATTTCCTTATAAAGATTTTACGCAGTATTTATAAGGAATGGCTCATTTTTTTGTGATCAATTTCAGTTGGGCTTCAGGTGCAGAGAACATCTGCGGCGTGGTGGGTGTCGAGATATTCCTTGACCATGCAGATTTTCCCATCGCGAACAATATGGAGAAAATGATAGAGGTTGTTGTAGGTTTTTCCGTTAGACATCTTGGCGTAGGATTCCGCTTCCATTGCCACGCGATCGCCTTCGGCAGTCCAGCCCGACGGTGTCATGGTGAGGCCGTCAAGGGTGTTTGCCGAAACCCCGAGCAGTAACTGTTCAAATTCTTTTTTATTCATACTGCCAGCCAGGGGAAATTGTTTTTTATCCCCCAAAATCCACCAGGTAAATTCATTGTCATCCAGGAGAGATAGGCAGGTTTGGTATTCGCCAGTGGAAAAAGCTTGCCAGAAGCGGGCGACAACATTTTTATTTTCTTCAATACTCATCAATAATTTCCTCTAAAGGTGATTAAAAATTGTTGTAAAAAAGCATCCCTTCAGGCTATGGGCGAAATGCTGATGGCAGTGCCGTTGAGTTTGGGGACGCCAGAAAGAGGATCCATCTGGTCTTTTTGATTGGACACCAGCACATTTCTGTTAACGCCGCCATGAAATCCCACCTTGCCGGGATTATGGGGGTCAAAGGTGTGGCTGCCCCAGCCGTGCCCCATCACGGCCACGCCTGGACGAACGGATGGGGTGGTGCGCAATATGGCGTCTATTTGGCCGACAGCGGAAGCCACTCTCACTCTATGGCCGTCACTACAGCCGATTTTTTCGGCATCGTTGGGATGAATTTCAATAATATCGCCGTCGGGATTTTTCATTTTTTGCATGGAGCCGTGGGTCATCCATGAATTCATCATATGCTTTCTGCGTTTATTGATGAGTAACAATGGGTATTCATCGGCGTCTTCGCGAACTTCCTGTTCGGCGAGAAGATCCTGCAAACGCGCTGTAAACATTTCCGGCACCAGGTTTACTTTACCGTCCGCTGTGGGAAGATTGTCGAGAAAATAATTAAAATCCACTTCTTCATTGAGGAGCAGTCCGTGGGGTGAATTTTCCACCTCTTTGTAAGTGGTGGCGCCGCCTTTTTTTAACAGCGCTTTTGTCAGGGTTTTAGGGCTGAAACCATCATAGGGATTGCCGGTCAGCTTGCCCCAAAGGTTGGTGGCCTTTACCAACAGGTTGAGGTGTTTTTTGCCCATCAAAAGGGGCTTGTCCATTTTCAGCGCGAGGTCGCGGAAAAATTGCCATTCGTACGGAACCGCCGTGGGCTTGTCAACGGCTTTGCGCAAAAACTGCACCGAAGGTCTGGCATTGAGATCCTTGAGGAGAATGGCCGCGTCATCCAGTTCTAAAAAGTGCGGGGCGGGAATTAACCAGTGGGCATGGCGATGGCTGTCCCGTTGAAAGCTGTCCACGCATATCAATAAATCGAGCTTGGCCAGCGCCTCGTCCAGTTCCTTGCCCTGGGGGGCGGTAATCACCGGGTTGCCGCCGACGATAAAAAAAGCTTTTAGCTGACCTTCACCAGGGGTATTGATGTCGTCGGCAATTTCTACCGTGGGGAAAAATCCCGCCACTGAGGGGGTGCCGCGAACCCTGCTGTTGTGGTGTGGCACAGGAAACAGTTCGGCGCCATGCTTTAACAGATTCATGGCGCCCCTGGTGTGGAGCATGCCGCCTTTGCGGCGCATATTGCCGGTGATCAGGGTCAGTGCCTGAGCCAGCCAGATGGTGATGGTGCCGGTGCTGCTTTGGCCGGCGCCGGTATTGGCAAGGCAGACGGCAGAGCTGGCGTGGGAGAATTCTTTGGCGACTCTGGTGATGGTGGCCACAGGAATATCGCAGCGGCGGCTCAGGGAATCGAGATCGGCGGCGAGGGCGATTTGGCGCAGCCGCTCGAAACCATTGCAGTCTTTTTCCGCTTCAGGATCGTGCCAGTTGTTGGTAAAAATCACATTGAGAATGGCGAGCACAAAGGCCCAATCGGTATTTGGCAGCGGTGCTATATGCTCGGAGGCTTTTTTCGCGGATTCTGTTTTGCGCGGATCGACAATCACCAGAGTACTGCCCGCTTCCTTCGCCTTGAGGACGCGCTTCCAGCCCTGGCTGACAGAATAGAGCCAGCCGAATTCACTGGCCGCAGGGTTGGCGCCGATCATCATCAGGTACTGGCAATTGTCCACATCCGTTTGAATAAACGCCCAGGGATGGTTGTACATATGCTCAAAAACAATATGCAGGGCATTTTGATCCAGGGAGCCGACAAAATAGCGGCTTTTGGTGTTGATAGCGTCGAGAAACAGACTGAGAAAGGCATAGGTGCTGGTATTGGAGGTGGCGGGATTGCCCACATAGGCGCCGATACTGTCGGCGCCGTAGCTGTCGATAATGGTGTTTAATTGCTCTGCCAGTTCGCAGAGCATTTGCTCGTAGCTGACTTCCACATACTGGTCGCCGACCCGCTTCATGGGCGCCTTGATGCGCAGGGGGTGATCAATGAGATGGTGAGACTCTGCGGCTTTAATGCAAAAATCCTCCCAGAAGACATTGTCTTTGTCCGGCTCCACCTTGATGACTTTATTGTTTTGTGAGGTGACCGCCAAACCGCAGGTGGCCACGCAAATGGTGCAGTGGGTATAGGTTGTCTTGACGGCTTCATTCATTATGCTGCTCCGTGTCATCTCAAGTTATAGTTTTAATGTAGTCGTAACGGGCTTGTCGGTTAACCACTATGTCAGTAGCTTAGGGGATGCTTTTTAGTAGCTTGTTTTGTAAGACTGTTTTTGGCCGGTAGCTGAGGCTGTGACTATGGCTTCAAGCATGCGGTGGCGCACCACGGCATCGGCAAAGCTTGGCAGGGTTTGCGTGCCTGCGCGGAGATCATTGGCCATACGGGCATAGGCGCGGCCAACACTGGCGGCGGGGCCATCGGGCAGCAGGTCACCTATAGGGTTGTATGAGGGCGGCACCGGCATATCTTCCAGGGATTGTTTTTCTCCCCGCGCGCCCTTTAGGCTCATGGGCAGCATTTGAATATGGCCGCCGCCGGCACTGATCACCAGATCGCCGTCGCTGCCATTGATTTCCCAGCGGAAATGGGTGCCTCTCGACAGACCGCCGCGAAAATGAATGGCGGCAACAGCGCCGCTTTCGAGAATGCCGGTGACGGCAATCTGATCGGCGACATTGGTCGGAATTTTTTCACCGGTTTCCACCAGTGTCACCTGGGGGCGGCGAGTTGCCAGGGTTGCCGACAATTCGGCAAATTCGCCGAGGGTCCAGCAAAAGGCATCCATGGTGTGGCCAAAGGGAATGGTGAGCATGGAGGCGCCGTTTTTGCGATCCAGCAGATATTTGTAACAATCGATAATATCCGCGCCCCAGTTAATGGCGTCTGCGACTATGGTTGACGACAGCACCTCGCCGACAAAACCCTCGGCAAGTAACTGTTTGACATAGGCAATCACGGGTGAAGACCTGGCCTGAAGGCCAACGGCGGCATAGAGACCTTTTTCTTTGGCGGCAGTGGCCATCACTTCGGCTTCCTGCAAACCATTGCCCAGTGGCCATTCACAGTAAACCGCCTTGCCGGCATTGATGGCTGCGGATACCAGTTCAAAGTGATGGGGCACCTTCACGGTGACGGCAACCACATCCACTTCAGGACGCGATACCAGCGCCTGGTAGTTGTCGAAAGCCAGCGCGATATTGAATTGTTTTGCCGCCTGTTCGGCAGAGGCTGCTCTGCTGGTGGAAAGTGCGACAAACTCCAAGCCGTCAAGGGCTTGCAGGGCAGGAATATGTGCGTCAGAGGCCCAGCCGCGGTCGGGGCTGGCGCCAATAATGCCGACGCCGATTTTTTTGTTCATAAAGATTCACTTTTTAGGTGGTTGTGGTTTTTCTATTGCCGTTGTTAAACAGGAAGCCGCCCCTTGAGAACAATGACGCCGTCTTGGGGCGGCGCCTGGTTATTTGTCGTTAAAAGTTATAGCTGAACGCCACGCCATAGGTGGCGGGTTTTGCCGCAAAGCGGGAGACAACGTCCTGGGTATAGAACTGGTTTGTCCAGTAGTACTCATCGGTGACATTGCGTCCCCACACAGAGGCGCTCCACTGGCCATCAGGCGCTTCGATGCCAGCCCTTAAATCCAGGGTGGTATAGGAATCGATGCGATTGTCGGCAGGGTCGCCAAAGGTGGAGTTGGCTTCGCTGTTATAAATCATATTGGCGCCGACAAAGGCGTTGAGGCTGGCGCTGATGCCCCATCTGTAGTCAATATCGGCAACAAAATGCAGATCTGGCGTGTAGGGCAGTTCTGAACCGCTGAAATCACCCTGGACGCGAGCGCCGTTGATGCCGGGTTCAACCTGTTGGGTGAGGGCGTTGACAAAGGTGTAGAACTCGTCCACTTCGGTGTCCACATAGGTGCCTGAAAGGCGCACCAGCAATCCATCAAGAGGGCTCATGGTGAGATCAAATTCGATACCCTGAATCGATGACTCGGGCACATTCACCAGGCGATCCAGCTGGTTAAAAACGGGGTCTTTGACAATGCCGCGCACCTGTTTATCTTCGTATTCATAGTTGAAGACAGCGCCGTTAAACTGAACCCCCTGGTCGGGGAATGACCACTTGAAGCCCAGTTCGTAAGCCAGCACCGATTCCTGGGTGACAGGGTTGTACTGTGATGTTGCCGAGGCGGGCAGAATGGGGAAACTGCCGGTTTTATAGCCTTCTGAAACCAGGCCGTAAAGGAGTAGGGTTTCCGTTGCGTTGTAGTTGAGCCCCACTCGCCAGGAGACATTGTCTTCGTCAAGGCTCAGTTCTGTGGGTGTGCTGCTGAGTTCAAAGGCGGAGTTGAGGGCTAGGCATTCATCGGGCTCGGCGACATAGCCGCTGGGCGCGAGCCCCCTCAGGACATCGGCAAAGAACGGAAAGGTGGCGCGCATACCCAGATCGTGTCCGATCAGGCAGGCGCTGTAGTCGTTCTCGTTTTCGGCATAGCGGGCGCCGGCCAGCACCGTGGTTTTTTCCGTCAGGTTGTATTCCACATTGGCGAAAATGCCGATATCGGTGATGTCCTGAGTGATAACGCTGCTGGAGTCGCCGATCCAGGGGCCGCCGGGAAGAATGGCGGTGTTGGTGGAATCGCCGGTGAGAATGTTTTCGCTGCCCTTGACGTCGTTGGTGGCGTAGTTGGCGCCCAGCAACCATTCGGCCTTATTGGTGCTTCCTGCCAGGCGCAGCTCCTGCGAGAAGCTTTCAACGGAGCCAACCATATTAATGCCGGCATTTTTAAGGGGGCTGGAGTCTCGATCCATGGCGTAATCTTCTTCAAACTCCGAGTAGGCCGTGATACTGGTCAGGGTAATGGTGTCGGTCAATTCAAAGTCGGCGCGCAGGGAGATCTGGTAGAAATTGTCGTCTCTGGACAGATCCCTATCGTGATCCCAGTCGGCATCGCGGGCATTGTTACCAGCGTTGGTCAGGGCGTTAAAGGCATCGATGCGGCGCTGGGTTTCGGGAATATCCGCCAGCAACGCGGCGGCGGGGTCAGCGATTTGCAGCGCCAGCCCCTGGAGTTGGCCGGCCTGAGTGTCGGACTTGTCAGTCCAGCCGTTGAGGCCAAAGAGTATGGAGGCTGTTTCTGTGGGCTCCCAGAGCAATTGCGCCCGTCCTCTGAAAACCTGTTCTTCACCCAGTTCCTGATTGCTGGTGGTACTTCTCTGCCAGTCGTCAGCGTTAGTGCCGCTGAGGGCAACCCGGCCGGACAGGGTGTCGCTGAGGCCACCGCTGAGGAAGCCTTCGTATTCAACGCGATTGAAACGGCCATAGGAACCTTTGACACCGGCCTCAAAATCCTGGGAAGGCTTGGCGGCAATATAGTTGATGGCGCCGCCGGTGGAATTCTGGCCAAAGAGGATGCCCTGGGGGCCCTTGAGAACTTCGACCCGCTCTAAATCGAGGGTGACGCCTTTGGTGAAGGCGCCGTAGGCGAGGGGAACCTCGTCGACGTAAACACTGACAGCCGGGCTTGCGCCGGGAGTATAGTCGTTAAAACCCACGCCCCGCAGTGTAAACAGGGGAGTGCCGTTTTGGCTGACCGTATAGGTCAGACCGGGGGTGACCTTGACCAGATCTGCGACATCGGACACTCCGATATTGGCGAGTTGTTGCCCCGTGGCGGCTGAAATCGACATACCGACATCGTTAATATCCTGAGACCTTTTCTGGGCGGTGACGATGATTTCCTCCAGTTGAGCAAAGGCAGTGCAGGGCAATAGGGTCATTGCGAGGGCAGAGGTTAAGAGTTTTTTTCTTGAGTTAAGCATGGCTTTGTTCTCCTTGGTTTTATTGTGTTGCTCTCAGTTTCACTAGAAAAGGTTTTAGTGATTTTTTTGTCACTATAAAAGTAATGACTCTTTTATCATTATTTGGGCGTAGTCAAAGAAACCCAAATCGATGAAATTCTTTCGTCAATGTTATTGCCATATCATGAGTGGCTGCCAATAATTTTTATTAAAATCAATGCATTATGTGTTGATTATAGCTGGTCGCCACTTGTCCAGCCGCCAAGCCTGAGTTATTACTTCATTGGGGCTTTGGCTTTGCGGTCAAACCTGTGGATATGGTCTAACCAAAACAAATGTACTGCAAAAATACGCCCGGGTAAACCTTGCCAAACGTTAGTTTACTCTGAGCTAGAATCAGATGCCGAAACCAGCTTCAAACATCCTATGGGCTTTTTGATCCTGTGTAAATTCTATTAATCTGATTTTTAATATCTGCCAAATAGATGGCTGGTCTGTCACGGCCTTCTCCCCGGCAATAAAAAACCCTATTCTCCTGGCCGCTCCTTGGTCAGGGGAATAGGGTGCTGAGTTGGGCTTTCACGGGATTAGAGAGAGCGACACATATGTCATTGCCGGACTTTCAGCGCGAAAACCTGGGCTAAAAGCCGTTAAAAGTTGTAGCTGAAAGCAACGCCGTAAGTGGCAGGCTTCGCCGCGAACCGTGCAATCACGTCCTGGGAATAGAACTGGTTGGTCCAGTAATACTCGTCGGTGACATTGCGACCCCACAGGGATGCGCTCCACTGTCCATCAGGGGACTCAATGCCCGCCCTCAAGTCCAGCGTGGTGTAGGCGTCAATACGGGTATCGGCAGGATCGCCAAAGGTGGAGTTGGTTTCGCTGTTGTAGACCATATTGGCGCCGACAAATGCACCGAGGCTGTCGCTGATACTCCAGTGATAATCGACATCGGCAACAAAGTGCAGGTCTGGGGTGAACGGCAGTTCTGAGCCGCTGAAGTCGCCCTGGGCGCGAACACCGTTGATGCCAGGTTCCATTTGCTGGGTGAGGGCATTAAAAATGCTGTAAAACTCGTCCACTTCCGTATCCACGTAGGTGCCGGCGAGGCGAACGATAAGACCATTAATGGGGCTCATGGTCAGGTCAAATTCAACCCCCTGAATGGAGGATTCGGGAATGTTGACCAGACGATCGAGCTGGTTGAAAACGGGGTCTTTGACAATGCCGCGCACCTGCTTGTCTTCGTATTCATAGTTGAAGACAGCGCCGTTAAACTGAATGCCCTGGTCGGGGAAAGACCATTTGAAGCCCAGCTCATAAGCCAGCACGGATTCCTGGGTTACCGGATTGTACTGGGACGTGGATGAAGCGGGCAGAATCGGAAAGCTGCCGGTTTTGTAACCTTCGGAGATCAGACCGTAGACAAGGAGGTCATCCGTGGCGTCGTAGTTGAGGCCGACCCGCCAGGAGACATTCTCCTCATCGAGGCTCAGCTCAGTGGGGGTAAAACTGGTTTCAAAAGCGGAATTGAGGGCGACGCAGTCATCGGTGTCGGCGACAAAGCCGCTGGGTGGCAGACCCCTCAAAACATCGGCGAAGAAGGGAAATGTGGTGCGTATTCCCAGGGTGTTGGAGGTGATGCAAGCGCTGTAGTCGTTCTCGTTTTCTGCGTAACGTGCTCCCGCCAGTGCGGTCAGGTTTTCGGTAACCATATATTCGACATTGGCAAAAATGCCCAGATCCTTGATGTCCTGGGTAATGTTGGTGGTGCCGTCGTCAATCCAGGGGCCGCCGGGCAAGGTGGCGGTGTTGGTGGAAGCACCGGTGAGAATTTCTTCCGTGCCGCTGACATCGTTGCTGGCGTAATTGGCGCCCAGCAGCCATTCGGTGTTGTCGGTACTTCCCGCCAGGCGCAGTTCCTGTGAGAAGCTCTCAACGCTGCCGACCATGTTGATGCCGGCGTTTTTAAATGGCGTGGCATCCCTGTCCATGGCGTAGTCTTCTTCAAATTCAGAATAGGAGGTGATGCTGGTGAGTGTCATGGTGTCGGTGAGGTCAAAATCGGCGCGAACAGACAATTGAAAGAAATTGTCATCCCGGGAAAGATCCCTGTCCTGATCCCAGTCTGCCTTGCGGGCGTCATCGCCAGTGGTGGTCAGCGCCTTGAACTGATCAATGCGGCGCTGGGTTTCATTGACATCAGCGAGCAGTGCCTGGGATGGATCTGAGACCTGCAGCGCCAGGCCGCGCAATTGCATGGCTTGGGTGTCGGATTTGTCAGTCCAGCCATTGAGGCCGAAGAGTACAGAGGCTGTTTCAGTGGGTTCCCACAATAACTGGGCGCGCCCCCTAAATACCTCCTCTTCACCCAGTTCCTGGCTGGAGCTGGTGCTTTGCTGCCATTCGTCGGCGCGGGTTCCGCTGAGGGCAATTCGCGCAGACATCGTGTCGCTAAGGCCGCCGCTGACAAAGCCTTCGGCTTCCAGGCGGTTAAAGCGGCCATAGGAGCCTTTGACGCCGGCTTCAAATTCCTGGGAGGGTTTTGCCGCAATATAGTTGATGGCGCCGCCGGTGGAGTTCTGGCCAAACAGAATACCCTGGGGACCTTTGAGAACTTCCACGCGCTCAAGATCAAGGGAGACGCCCTTGGTAAAGGCGCCGTAGGCGAGGGGGACTTCGTCCACATAGACGCTCACGGCGGGGCTTGCGCCAGGGGTATAGTCGTTGAAGCCGACGCCGCGCAGGGTGAACAGGGGGGTGCCGTTTTGGCTTGGCGTATAGGTGAGGCCGGGGGCAACTTTGACAAGATCGCCGACATCGGATACGCCGAGGTTGGTCAGCTGATCCCGCGACGCGGCGGAGACAGACATGCCGACATCGTTAATGTCCTGGGATCTTTTCTGGGCGGTGACAATAATTTCTTCCAGCTGGGCAAAGGCCGTGCAGGGTAAAATCGTCATTGCCAACCCTGAAGTCAGCAGTTTTTTTCTTAGGTTGCTCATAGTGTTCTCCTTAGTTTTTAGGGTTATCACATGTGTGATTGGGTGCTATCACTGTATTAATGATTTAAATATCATTATTGCGGGAGGCCTAATTGGGCGTTGAAGGTTGCGGTTATAACCTCAGGCCAAAGATGGCGAAGCATCAGTGCTCTGCGGCCGGAAGGCTTGGTCGCCGGCCTGGGTTGCCAACGCGGCAAAAGGCTCCAGTTGCTTCGCTGCCTAGGTCGTCATCGAAGCAACTATTAACAGTTATATCAATAACGCAATATAAGCCATATTAATAAAGTGATCAATATAGAAATTTGATGATTTTCTACCTATTTTTGGTAAGGGTACGAAATTAAAGGTAGGTTATTTTCTCGATTTCTTTTATGGCGGCAGAGGTGGGTCAATGGTATTACCGGGGATGTGTCGGCAATTCACCGGGTTGCCAATCTAAGCCTATGAAGCACATCAAGAGTCGCTCATTTTTGCCCGTAGTTGCGAGGCGTAAAAGCCCTATCGGGACGCTAGGGTTTTTCACTGGATTAGTAGTAAGGATGCGAAATTTAACAGGGGTGTTCGACAATACTTTTTTGCGCGGGGTTAGCTACAGCGTACACTGGGCTATCCAGTCGTGGATGGCGGCATTGTGCTGGCGATGCCTGGACAGGGCAAAGTAGAAGGTGCGCTTCATATTTCTGCCCGGCAGTTTAAGGGGCACCAGCTCGCCGTGGCGAATATTGTCCTGAATCACGATTTCAGACAGGCAGCCAATGCCCAGACCCGCCTTGACTGCGCTCTTTATGGCTTCGTTGTGCCTGAATTCGAGAAAGATATTAATGTCTGGCAATAATCCAGAGAGCGCATGGTCGAAAGTATATCTCGCCCCGGAATCCGGTTCGCGGAGTATCCAGCGCACGGTTTTGATGTCTTTGTCGCTGAGTTTTTTCTTGTTGGCGAAAGGGTGATCTGGGCTGCAGAAGACAATCAGTTCGTCTTCGCGCCAGGGTATCAGTTCCAGGCTGCTGTGCTGCACTTCCCGCTCAATCATCCCTATATCGACCTCGTAATTGAGCACCTGGGAGACAACTTCCGGTGAGTTGGCGACTTTGAGTTCGACATTGGCTTCGGGATGTTTGGCCAGGTAGCTGGCCAGGTAGCTGACCGCCATATGGTTGCCGATGGTAATGCTGGCGCCAACCTTGAGGTGGCCGATATTCTCGTGGCCTTTGAGGTTCTGTTCAAATTCTTTGGCGTGGTTGGCCAGGTCTTCCGCCTTGGCGCGCAGTGTGTGTCCCACCTCGGTGAGTTCGAGTTTCTTCCCTGGCCGGTTGAACAGTGCCACATCGTAGTTTTGTTCGAGGTTGTGGAGGGCGGTGCTGGCGGCAGATTGGGAGATATGGAGACTTTTCGCCGCATGGGAAATGTTTTGATATTTGGCAATGGCCAGAAAAATTTCCAGCTGTCTCAAAGTATATTTCATTGTAGCTTGTCCTCTGTGCACGGTGGACGGGAACATTGGCCGTGATTAATGGCTATCTATTAAATAGATATATTAATTCATAACAATCTAATTTACATATATTTAAAAAGATCTTAGCATGCGCTCACTTTAATTAAACGGAACATCAGTGGCGGGTAGCTTTTTATCTGCTGTACGGTTCAATATCTCAGAGGTCGATTATGGCAGAGCAAAAAGCAACCAACGTACATTGGCACCACGGTGAAATTACCCGCGAAGACCGCAACAGGCTGATGGGGCAGAAGGGCGCAACCCTTTGGTTTACCGGGCTTTCAGGCAGTGGCAAAAGCACCATTGCCGTTGCCCTTGAAGAAAAGCTCTACGAGCGCGGCAAACTTTGCTATCGTCTTGACGGCGATAATATTCGTCTGGGTATCAATAAAAATCTGGGCTTTTCTGCGGAAGATCGCACTGAAAATATTCGCCGTATCGGCGAAGTGGCCAAATTGTTTGTCGATTCCGGCGTGATTGCCCTAACCAGTTTTATCAGCCCCTACCGCGCTGACCGCGACCAGGTTAGAGCGCTTCACGACGACTCTGATATGGCATTTATTGAGGTCTTTGTCGACTGTTCGCTGGCGGCGGCTGAGGAGCGCGACCCCAAAGGACTCTACAAAAAAGCCCGCGCCGGTGAAATCAAAAACTTTACTGGTATCGACGATCCCTATGAAGCGCCGCAAACCCCGGAAATTCACCTGCACACAGATCAGATGACTCTGGATGAAGAAGTCGATGCTGTGATTGCCTATCTGGAAAAAAATGGTTTTCTGGCCAGCGAATAAGCTGGTTTAAGCAATAGGGCTGCTGTTTGGCAGTCATAAGCGAATGACGTATTCCACTATATTTTTAAGAGGAGAGTAACCGGTGATTAAACCCCACGGCTCAGACACATTAAAACCGCTTTTTGTCTACGACACCGAAGAGCACCACAGACTGACCCAGGAGGCGCAAAGCCTGCCCTCACTGCTGCTCAATTCTGCCGCCGCCGCCAATGCGGTGATGCTCGGCGCAGGCTACTTTAATCCCCTGGAGGGTTATATGAATCTCGCCGACGCTCTCAGCGTCGCCGAACATATGCGCACCACCGACGGCCTGTTTTGGCCTGTGCCCATTGTCAATTTGGTGGAAGACGCCAGTGGTATTGCAGCTGGCAGTCGCATTGCCCTGCGCGACCCCAATACGGAAGGCAATCCGGTGATGGCGGTGATGGATGTCGATAAAGTGGAAACCGTCTCCGATGCTCAGATCGAACTGATGGCCAGGGAAATTTTTGGCAACCTGGATCCCCAGCACCCTGGGGTGGCCACCTTCACCAAGTTGGGGCGCAACCTGGTCTCCGGCAAAATTAAAGTGCTGAGCTTTAGTTATTTTCAGGCGGATTTCCCCGACACCTTCCGCACGGCGGTGGAAATTCGCAACGAAATCAGCGAGCGCGGCTGGAACAAGGTGGTCGCTTTCCAAACCCGCAACCCCATGCACCGCGCCCACGAAGAGCTGTGCCGCATGGCCATGGAGCGCCTCAACGCCGATGGTGTTGTGGTTCATATGCTTCTGGGACAGCTAAAAAAAGGCGATATTCCGGCGCCGGTGCGCGATGCCTGCATTCGCAAAATGGTGGAAGTCTATTTCCCCAAAAACACCGTTATGGTGACGGGTTACGGCTTTGACATGCTCTATGCGGGTCCCCGTGAGGCCGTATTGCACGCCGTATTCCGCCAAAATATGGGCGCCACCCACCTGATCGTTGGCCGCGACCACGCGGGTGTCGGCGACTACTACGGCGCTTTTGACGCCCAGACCATCTTTGACGACAAAGTCCCTGCGGGTGCCCTGGATATCGAAATTTTTCGCGCCGACCACACCGCCTTCTCGAAAAAACTGGGGCGGGTGGTGATGATGAACGAAGTGGACGACCACAGTCCGGAGGACTTTATTATTCTCTCCGGCACCAAGGTTCGCCAGATGTTGGGAGACGGCATTGCGCCGCCGCCGGAATTTTCCCGCCCGGAAGTGGCGCAAATTCTGATGGATTACTACCAGTCGGAAGACGCTGACGCCTGATTATGGGTATCAGCCAGCTGTGAATGGGGCAGGCACCGGGAGAGTAAAAATGGCCGATTACGATGTTTTCAATGGCGATGCCGACGGTATTTGCGCACTGGTGCAGTTGCGCCAGGCGGAGCCACGCGATGCCATCCTGGTTACCGGGGTCAAGCGGGATATCAGCCTGTTAAAACAGGTTGTTCCTCAGCAGGGTGATCGCATTACGGTTCTCGATATCGCTCTGGAAAAAAACAGTGACGCCCTCAATGCCGCACTGGCGGCGGGGGCTGAGGTGTTCTATGTGGATCACCACTTTCCCGGCGATGTTCCCCAGTCGCCCCGGCTGCAAACCCTGATCAACGAAGCTGCCGATGTCTGCACCAGTATTCTGATCAATCTTCATCTCAATGGCGCCTTTGCCGCCTGGGCTGTAGTCGGCGCTTTTGGCGACAACCTGCGCAAGTCTGCCGAGGTTATCGCCCGCAAATTGACGTTAAAAGCCCCCCAGATTGAGCAACTGGAAAATCTCGGCATCTACATCAACTACAATGGCTACGGCTCGGATCTGGACGACCTTCACTTTAAGCCCGATACGCTTTATCGACTGGTGCGCCCCTACGCCAATCCCCTCGACTTTATCAGCGACGGCCGCGAGCATTTTCAAAAACTGGAGCAAGGCTACCACGAAGATATGGCCGCCGCGCAACGCTTGAAGCCCCATCGCGTTACCCCCCAAAGTGCTGTCTTTATTCTCCCTGACGAACCCTGGGCGCGGCGGGTCAGCGGCGTTTACAGTAACGACCTTACCAATCAGTATCCCGAGCGCGCCCATGCGGTGCTCACCGAAAAAGCCAATGGCAATTTTCTTGTCAGTGTGCGCGCGCCTTTGACCAACAAGCAGGGCGCTGCCCGGCTTTGCAAGCAGTTTCCCACCGGTGGCGGGCGGGAGGCGGCGGCGGGCATCAATGAGCTTCCTGTTGATATGCTCGGCGAATTTATTGATAAATTGCAGCAGACGTATAACTAAGGAAACTCTGATTAATGTCATTCCCGCGCAGGCGCACTGCTGTCCGGAATATTTACGCCGTCATTCCTGCGTAGGAACGTCACCCTCGACCTGATCGGGGGCAGGAATCCCTAATGGCGACCAGCTGAACACCAAAACAAATGTGCGCAGCAGCCTATAAAGCTGTAAATCAGCTGGGTTTTCAACAGCATTAGTAGCAAAGAGACAGCACTGAAAATCTTCCTGGGTTCCTGCCTACGCAGGAACGACGGATCTCCTTTACGTCTTAATGTTCCGAGCATGACTCAAACTCCTTACTATTTCAGGATTAAGGCAAACAGCCTACATTTATTCCGGACAGCAGTGCGCCTAGGCGGGAGTGACGGAAGCAGAATTAATCAGAGTTTTCCTAAATGGTATTTGTCAGATAAAGCCACGACACAGGCGGGTTGCGCCTGAATCTGCGGCCATTTCAGCGGCGCTCTTTGCAACGCAGGCTCGCCCCGCAGTTGTTTTTTCATTTGTGTTGTCTATGATGGCTTAGTCCCCTAACTATCTAAGGAGCTCAAATGGAAGACACACTCGGCACCATCGGCCATTACATCACCGTTTACGGCGTCAAAATTGTTATTGCCGTCGCTATCTTTTTTGTGGGTAAAAAAGTGGCTAAATGGGTGAGCCAGATGGCGCAAACAGCGATGATCAAAAAGCAGCTCGACCCGGCGCTGCAGCACTTTGTTTCCAGCCTGGTTTACTACGGTCTGCTGGTCTTTGTGATTATTGCCGCCCTCAGCCAGGTGGGTATTCAAACGGCTTCGTTTGTCGCCATCGTTGGTGCCGCCGGTTTGGCCATCGGTCTGGCGCTGCAGGGTTCCCTGGCAAATTTTGCCGCCGGGTTTCTGATTCTCATGTTTCGCCCCTTTAAAATTGGTGATTATGTAGAGGTGGCAGGCACCTCCGGCAGCGTGGAGAAAATCCAGATTTTTACCACCGAACTGCAAACACCGGACAATAAAAAAGTGATTATTCCCAATGGCGCCATCACCGCCGCCACCATCACCAACTATTCCGCCAATGACACCCGCCGGGTCGATCTGGTCTTTGGTATTGGCTACGGCGATGATATCGACAAGGCCAAGGCGGTGCTTCGCGCTGTTATTGACGCCGATGACCGTATTCTCAAAGAGCCCGCCACCAATATCGCTGTATTACAGTTGGCAGACAGCAGCGTCAATTTTGCCGTGCGTCCCTGGGTGAAGTCCGAGGATTACTGGGGGGTGTATTTCGACCTCACGGAAACGGTGAAAAAACGCTTCGACCAGGAAAGTATCTCCATTCCGTTTCCGCAGCGGGATGTCCATCTTCACCAGGCGAGCTGATGGTTTTCCCCGCTCGTCATGATTGGCGGGCCGGGTTTTATTGACACTGAGGAGCATAGCAATGGGTATTTTTTCGTGGATTATTCTTGGGCTGATCGCCGGCGCCCTGGCAAAATGGGTTATGCCGGGAAAAGACCCCGGCGGCTTTGTGGTTACTACCCTGATCGGCATCGGCGGCGCTTTTGTCGGTGGTTTTCTCGGTTCTTTTCTCGGTAAGGGCGGGGTTAACGATCTCAGTATCGGCAGCATCATCACCGCCATGGTGGGCGCTATCGTGCTGCTTTACCTCTACCGGCTGGTGAAAAAATAACAGGCTGTGACCACTTGATTCAGACTGCCAGCGGCTTATTGAAACCCCGGCTGACTCTTTAGCTGCTGGCGCAGTCTGCTCTCTTTCTGTTCAAGTGCCTTGAAAATCCCTTCAACAGCCTGCTCGGTGACATAGTCCTCCAGCACCACCGAAGTGGCGTCGGCGGGGGTTTCATTCGCGGGCGCTTGGGTTTCAGCCACGCCCTCGACAATGGCGCTGATGTCGTCGAAATCCTCTTCCATGGCTCTGACCATTTGGTGGATCTTCACCGCCTGGTTATAGACTGTGGTCGCGCCGCTATTGGCAAGGGCGTCGCCAATGGCGGGGCGCAATGCCTGGTTGAGACTGGCGGTGGTCTGCTCGCGAAGATAATCGGTAACCGCCGTTTTATCCCCTGGAAACAGTTTTTCCGCATTGCCACTGGCAATGGCGTCGTTTAGCGCGGCTTTGAGGATGGGGGACGCGCCGGGAATCACAGTTGCCGCCGCCTGGTTGATCAGGGTGTCGAGGAGGGCGGCCTGGGGATCTTTGTAGAGTGCCTGCCCTACACCGACCACCAACCCCAGAGGGGGTGGCAGCAAAATCTTCACCAGGGGGTTGTCGAGGAAACCATCCGCACCGGCCAAGCCGGCGAGCACAGCATCAATACCGTTGCCAAACTGACGCAGAAAATACTCCGACATGCGCTGGCGCAGCCTGGCTTCTGCGGCGCTGGCCATGGCGCTGTAGTCCGTTGGTGTGCAGGCGCTGAGTACAAAACCAGTGGTGAGGCTGACGACGGCAATGCAAATAGTGGCGGTTTTGAAAAAAGGATGCGGCATGGACAATACCAGCAGAACAAGAAAGGCTCCGATGGTGACAGCAATGACCGCGGGAGCAGGGCGCGGCGCGCAATTCTAGCGACTCTTTGAGGCGCCAGCCAGAGAATTTCAGCACCAGTGTGAGGGCTTCAGTCGGCGAGTAAATCCCGAAGCTCTTGCAGTTCCCGGCGAATGGTTTCCGCATCCGCCTTGCGATCGTTGTTGTGTTCAAGTCGCGGCGGAGCGTCCACTTCAAAAACCTCGCCGTTGAGGACTTTTTTCAATAATTCGCGATAGGCCTGGGCATAGGCGGGAAAGGTCAGGTTTTCCGCCACATGGGACATGGCGTACCAGCCCACGGTTTTGCCCGCCAGGTAGACAATGGGGTGCGACCATTCCTGGGCATTCTTGGGGCTTTGGGCATTGGCGGCTTCCATATAGGCGCTGCGCACATCGGGGAGGCCGTACTCGCTCAAACCGGCTTCGCAGGTGGTGAGCATTTTGTGCACGGTGGGCAGGTATTCGGATTCCTCGATGACCTTGCGGGCGGCGTTGAGAATATGCTGGCTGCTGTAGGGTTGCAGGGATTCTTTCCACAGGCGCTTGGCCTGGTTGAGCACCTGGGTGTCGCCAAATGCGGCGTGAAACTGGTTGTGGTAGTTGATTCTGAACAGGCTGAAGACCTGATTGATGGTGTCAATCAGCTCGTCGTCACGGCCTGAACCCGCTGTGCTAACTTGCCCAACTGCGGTCGGTGAGGTCTTCGACGATGCTGCGATCTCGCGTGCGGACTGATTCAGCAACTCTTTGAGGTCTTTCATTGGTTCCACCTTCAGCGCCGTGGCGTGCCCATTGGCGTTTCACATGTTGGAGAAATTTGGTGTTCCAGGAGCTGTGCGCCTGGCCGCTCTCCCGCCAGAACAGGATGAATTCAGGAATCTGGCGGGCGGCGAAATCCCGGGGAATATTGGCCAGTTGCAATACTTCAAAGAGATCTTCGCTGGGCTGCCAATCTTTACCCATGGCGCGGGGTTCGCTGTCATTTTCAAGGGTGGCGGTAAAGCGCGCCCACTGGGTTTTAACGTGGCGGACAAAATCCGAATTCCAGGTGCTGCGGACATCGCCGCGCTCGCCCCAGTAAAGAACAAACTCGGGAATGGCATCCTCAATAAAATTGAGGCTGATACCAGCCTGGCGATTGAGCAATTCAACGGCATCCTTTGACGGCTGCCAGTCTCTGGTTATGCGGGTCTCCCTGCTGCGGCGGGCGTGGCGGGTTTCTTCCTCCCGCCACAGGCGCAGGGTGTGCTTGAGGAATTTGGCGTTCCAGCTGTGCTGGGGGTCGCCCCGCTCCGCCCAGTAGGTGACAAACTCGGCCACCTGGTTGTGGATAAAGTCCCGGGGAATGCCGTACTGGTTCAACTGCGCCACCACATCAGTGGCTGGCTCCCAATTGTGGCTGATCAGGCGAGTCATTTTCTTCGTCGCCAGGCCAGGAGCCGCTCTTGTCTGGTGTAAAGGCTGGGGCGCACTACTGTTGAGGCTGAAACGAAACCCGGCATCCAGGCCAAAAGGCGCCGATCCTATGGCGAGAACCCCTTTATCCTGCAGGCTGGTGGTGATGCGGCGAATGTCATTGGCCTGCCAGAAGGGCAGCAGCGCCAGCAGTTTGTTGCAGTCAACGTCCAGCCATTGAGTTTGATTGCCGCATTGAGCCAAGAGCTGCATTTCACCAAGCAGTTGATATAACAACGCCTCCTCCAGGCCGAGGGTGGCGGCAAGCTGAGGGGAAAGGCTGAGGGATTTTTCGGGTATCAGAGACATGGTGGCTAATGTAGCAGAAAGCGGCGGGTGTTCGTAGTGTTGTGCCCGCATCTGCCGATCTGTCACCGCGATCATCGCTGTTGTGCGTTGGCGAATACTGCAACAGCCCCTTGGCCGTTATACTCTGTCCCTGGAATTAAAGTTCAGGGAAAAAACGTGAGCAAGAAAAAAGCCAGTGCCTTTGTCTGCAATGACTGCGGCGCCGATTACAACAAGTGGCAGGGGCAGTGCAGTGAGTGCGGCGCCTGGAATACCCTGGTGGAGGTTCGCCTCGGCAGTGCCAAGGCCGCCAGCGCCAGCCGTCGCAGCAGCGGATTTGCCGGCGCCGCCGATGGCGCCGTCAAAACCCTTGAAGACATCAGCGTCGACGAAATTCCGCGCATCTCCACCGGCACCCACGAACTGGATCTGGTTCTCGGCGGCGGTCTGGTTCCCGGTTCCTGTATTCTCATCGGCGGTGAGCCGGGGGCGGGCAAAAGCACCTTGCTGCTGCAAACCCTGTGCGCTCTGGCGCAGCGCCATAAAACCCTCTATGTGACCGGCGAGGAATCGCCCCAGCAAATCGCCATGCGCGCCCAGCGCCTGGGGCTGCCCACCGATCAGGTGCAGGTGATGGCGGAAACTTCCGTGGAAGCCGTGTGCGCCATGGCGGAGAGGCTGAGACCGGATATTCTGGTGGTGGATTCCATTCAGGTGATGAACCTGGAGGATATCGCCTCCGCCCCCGGCAGTGTCTCCCAGGTGCGGGAAAGCGCCGCCATGCTGGTGCGCTACGCCAAGCAGACCAACACTGTGTTACTGTTGGTTGGCCATGTCACCAAGGACGGCAGCCTGGCGGGACCCAAGGTGCTGGAGCATATGATCGATTGCTCGCTGATGCTGGAAGGCTCCCAGGACAGCCACTTTCGCACATTGCGCAGCCACAAAAACCGCTTTGGCGCCGTCAATGAGCTGGGTGTGTTTGCCATGACCGAAAAAGGTCTGCGGGAAGTGGCCAACCCCTCGGCGATTTTTCTCCAGCGCGGCGACGACATTTCTTCCGGCAGCACCGTGATGGTGATCTGGGAGGGCACTCGCCCCCTGTTGGTGGAGCTGCAGGCGCTGGTGGACGACAGCCATTTGGGCAACCCCCGCCGGGTGACCGTCGGCCTGGATCACAATCGCCTCGCCATGCTGCTGGCGGTGTTGCATCGCCACGGCGGCATTATGGTGGGCGACCAGGACGTTTTCGTTAACGTCGTCGGCGGTGTTAAGGTGGTGGAAACCAGTGCCGATTTGGCGCTGTTGCTGGCGGTGATCTCCAGTTTTCGCAATCGCCCCATTCCCCGCGACTGGGTGATTTTTGGCGAGGTGGGGCTCGCCGGTGAAATCCGCCCCGTGCCCAACGGCCAGGAGCGCCTCCGCGAAGCCTCCAAGCACGGCTTCAAACGCGCCATAGTGCCCGCCGCCAATGCGCCCAAACAGGCCATCAAAGGCATGGAAGTGATCGCCGTTAAGAAAGTGGCGGATGCCCTGGCTGCCATGGAGTAGGCGCAAGCACCTGGCGCGGTCTACACTTAGGAGACTCTTATTAATGTCATTCCCGCGCAGGCGCACTACTGTCCGGAATAAATAGAGGCTGCTTTCCTTAAGCCTGAAATAGTAAGGAGGTTGAGTGGTTCTGAGCACCTCGAGACTTAAACGAAAGCTGTCGTTCCTGCGCAGGCAGGAACCTAGGAAGATTTTCAGGGTAGTCCATCAGGGTGCTAATATTGTTGAAAAATCAGCTGATTTACCGCTTTATTAGGCTACTGCACACATATGCCCCGGTGTTCAGTTGGTTTCGATTAGGGATTCCTGCCCCCGATCAGGTCGAGGGTGACGTTCCTTCGCAGGAATGACGGCGTGAAATATTCCGGACAGTAGTGCGCGCAGGCGGGAATCTATAAGCGCTTGATTTTTCTGGACTCCCGCCTACGCGGGAGTGACGAAAACAGCATTAATCAGAGCCTTCTTTGATAACAGGCGAGTCCCAACATCACTTGAGCAGACAAAACAGATAAACAGAGAACAGGCAGAGAAAATGCGATGAATTCAGCAGTCAATATTCCCTTCGACAACAGCTACCTTCGGGTTGCCGACAAACTCTATTCCAGGCAATTGCCAACGCCGGTTAAGGAGCCAGGGTTGATCCGCATCAACCGCCCGCTGGCCGAACTGCTGGGTATCGATGCTGATGCATTGGCCTCTCCTGCAGGTATTGAGATACTCGCTGGCAACCAGCTGCCAGCCGCCGCCGACCCCGTTGCCACCGCCTATGCCGGACACCAGTTCGGCGGCTGGAACCCGCAACTGGGGGATGGCCGTGCAATACTCCTCGGCGAAGTGGTGGCCACAGATGGCTGCCGTTACGACATTCAGCTCAAGGGCGCGGGGCAAACCCCCTATTCGCGCATGGGCGATGGCCGTTCGCCCCTGGGGCCCGTGCTGCGGGAATATATTGTCAGCGAAGCCATGGCCGCCCTGGGGGTGCCCACCAGCCGCAGCCTTGCCGCCGTAACCACGGGCGAACATGTTTTTCGCGATCGGGTGCTGCCCGGCGCCATTCTCACTCGAGTTGCCCAAAGTCATATTCGCATCGGCACCTTCCAGTATTTCGACGCCCGCGACGATCACGACACCGTGCGAAAACTCGCAGATCATGTTATTGCCCGCCACTATCCCAAGGTGAACGACGCAGGCAACCGCTATTTACAGTTGCTCAAAGCTGCCGTTGCCCGTCAGGCGGAACTCATTGCCCGCTGGCAGGCTCTCGGTTTTATTCACGGCGTCATGAACACCGACAATATGCTGATCAGCGGCGAAACCATCGACTACGGCCCCTGCGCCTTTATGGACAATTTTCATCCCAAAACCGTCTTTAGCTCCATAGACTCCGGCGGCCGCTACGCCTACCAAAATCAACCCGCCATCGCCAAATGGAACCTGATCTGGTTTGCCCAGGCGCTGTTGCCCTTGATCGAAGACGATGGTTCAAAAAAAGCGGTAGAACTGGCGGGTGAAGCGGTGGAAACCTTTACCCCCCAGTTCCAGGCCGCCTGGGAGCGACGCTTTCATGCCAAGCTGGGGTTTGCTGAATTGTCGCCACAAACCACAGAATTGATCGAACAGTTGTTGGTTTTGATGACCGAGGAAAAGCTGGATTTTACCCTCTGCTTTCGCGCTCTCGCCGACCGGCTCTGCGCAACGGAAGTCGCCAACCCCCAGTCCGTTGCCGCTATATATTCCCTGCCACAAAGTCTTGATGGCTGGATCGAGCGCTGGCGGGCAGCCCTCGGCAACCAGGGTGGTGCAAAAGTGGATTTTGAAGAACAGTGCCGTGAGCGCATGTACGCCGTTAACCCGGTGTTTATTCCCCGCAATCATCTGGTGGAGGAAGCCATTGCCGCAGCGACTAACAACGGCGATTTTCAGCCTTTTCACCAACTGGTTGACCTGCTGGCTGCGCCCTTTGATTACAATGCCGAACAGTCCCGCTACGCCCTGCCGCCCCGGCCTGAACAGGTTGTGCTGCAAACCTTTTGCGGCACCTGAACAGCCACCTCTGTGAGTGAGAACCAAGCCATGAACACATTTTCCCTGGAAGGCCGACCCTTTATCGCCTTGAACAACCTGCTCAAAATTGAGGGCATGGCAGAAAGTGGCGCCAGCGCCAAGCAGGCTGTGGCCGATGGTATGGTGAAGGTCAACGGTGAAGTGGAATTACGCAAGCGCTGCAAAATCACGGCGGGGCAGGTGGTCGAATTTCGGGGACAGAAAGTTGCTGTGGTGGATTAGTGATTTTTCAGCGGTTCGCCCAATGCTTTTTTCGCACTCTCCAGCGTCTGTGTGAGAATGAGGCGGCTGCTGTTTAACAATCAGGGTGACACACTGCGCCGGATTGGGGAAATAGAGATGATAAAAATCATTCTGGTTTTTTGCATGCTGGGGTTTACCCTTGCTGCCTGCACCAAACAACCGCCAGGCAGCAGTGAGAACCTAACAGAAAAACATCTTCTGGCCGCAGCAGACAACAGCCGCAACGCCCTGGACTGGGCTGGCACCTACCAGGGCGTGCTGCCCTGCGCCAGTTGTCCAGGTATAGAAACAACACTGATTTTAAATGGCGATCAACGCTACCAATTAACCCGTTATTACCGCGGCGAAGATGCTCCGCCATTTCAAGAAACAGGCAGCTTTGTCTGGGACAGTAGCGGCGGCAAAATTGTTTTGGAGGATGGCAGTCGCTACCTGGTGGGGGAAAATCAGCTTTTTATGCTCGATCAAAAAGGAGAGCGCATCAAAGGTAATCTTGCGGGCAACTATCGGTTGACAAAGGTTCGTTGATGGCAAAAAACGATTGCGATTAACTCTAAAACAATGACCCGTCATCAAAAAGATAACTCCAGTCTTTTCGCAGCGCAATGCGATCACAGAGAATGATGGTGCCGTAATGAATTTCTACGATTCCCTCATGGCTCAATTCCTTCAAGGTCGTATTCAGTTTTTGGCGCGAAGCACCCACCACCATGCTCAATTCCTCCTGGGATATGGGTATGGTGATTGTTTTGGCATCGGCGGCGTGGCGGTCGAAGCTAAACGACATCATATAAACCATTTTTATGACGCGCTCTTTCAAAGACAGTGCGCTGTGATCAAAGTCAAATAGTCGAACCAGACTAAAGCGGAGGCTGAAAGTCTTTAACAGCTCCCTGGCGATGATCGGGTAGCGATCCAATAAGACGTCAAAGTCACTATATTTAATTGTGCGAAGCCGCGCGGCTGTCACTGTAGTGACATCCCATTGTGCCGGTAGGCCGCTAAATAATTCCGAGAGTGCGACCCAATCACCATCGGTAATAAAAAGCAGAACTTTGCCTCGCCCCTGGCGGTCGTGGGCGCAATATTTTGCCTGGCCATTTTGGAGCTGATGAAGAGCTGTTGGTTTTTCTCCTGCTTTAAGTATGCGTGACCCTTTGTCTATATCCCTGAAGGTGCTGACGGCGTCAATTGCATCTTTTATATCATTTGGCAGGGCATCATAAAAATTATTGATGTAGCGAAATGCGGTCATTGCTTGCCTCTTGGCTGAGTGTGCGGACTATATCCTACTCTTGATTCTGCCGTTTGTTGAGTCGAAAGTGTCACCGGGGTGACAGATTCTCTCTCTGGATAGGGGCTATAGTAATCCACAATGGTGTCGCTTGTGGCGAGACAATCGGTTTTCTTTGTCTAAGGTTCAAGCATTGGGTGGCAATGCATTTTTTGTCACTCCCGCGCAGGCGGGAGTTCAAAAAAATGAAGCGCTTATAGATTCCCGCCTCCGCGGGAATGACATTAATCAGGGCTTCCTTAATGTCTGCGCCAGAGTCTGGTTTGTTGCCACAATCAATTTTCATCAAATGATAAAGAGCGTGCTGTGATTATTTCCGAAAGCATCATAAGAATTACCCTGCGTTTAAGTTTTGTTTTTAACCTGATCGCCGCTTATCTGGTGGCTGTTCCCGGCAGCATGCTGGCGCAGTTTGCCGGTTTTACCCTGTCCAGTTCGGCGATGCACACAGGGTTGGCGGCGTTGATGGTGGCGGCTCTTGGTTTGGCCTATGGCTGGATGGCGCAACAGCCAGTGATTAATCGTCCGATGCTGGCCTTTGGTGGCTTGGTGAAAGCTTCTGCCTTTACACTGTTCGTCGCTCAATGGTTTTTTGACGCAGTTACTGGCAGGTTTGTGCTCTTTGCTGTGGTCGATATAGTGCTGGCAGTTATCTGGTTGAGCTGGCTTTTGAAAACCAGGAAATAGACAAGAAATTTATAGGGTTCCTCCATGGCCGATGAGTACGGATTTCGTTTTCGCTGTTGAGAAAAATCGCAAATTTTCGAAAAATAAAATTGAGCCGCGCGCCTTGTTGTTTGCCGCAGAATGCAAAGACCCTCTTTGTAAATAAAACCCTTTGGTATTGATTTTTAAATACAGATTTTTATAAATCTGTGTTGCTGTTTTTTGGCATTATTTCTTTTGATTTTTTATAAAAATAATTCATTAAAAAATGATCCTTTGTCACCCAGGTGACAGCCTGCTAGCTATTTTTAATATTAACCTAGATCTGTTGATAGCCAGCTTGAGTTTATTGCTTTTGCTGACGTTTGAAATTTTATAAAAATTCGTCGCGTGTGGCTGTTAATAAATTTGATATTGATAGAGCGTTATCAATAGAAATTGGTATTTAAATCGAGGGGAAATTATGAAGAAAAAGCCTTTAGTTATCGCATCATTACTTATGCCCGGTTTGCTGTTGAGTGCTACAGCTGCGCAGGCGCAGTTGCAGGAAATTGTTGTCACCGCAAACAAACGGGCGGAAAGCGCCAACGATATTGGTCTGTCCATCAGCGCTATTTCTGGCGACAAGCTGGCGGAGCAGAAATTGACGACCCTGGAAGAAATTACATCCTCGGTGCCCGGCCTGGTGTTTGCCACCAGCGACCAGAACACGCCGATTCTCACCCTGCGCGGCGTTGGCTTTAACGAAAGCTCCATCGGGGTTTACCCGGCCACCAGCTTGTATGTGGACGAGATTCCCCTGCCGTTTCCGGTGATGGCCGCCCACAGCGCCTACGACCTGGAGCGCGTCGAAGTGCTCAAAGGCCCTCAGGGTGTACTCTTTGGCCAGAACTCCACCGGCGGTGCGGTTAACTTTATTGCCGCCAAGCCGACAAAAGAGCTGAGCTACGGCGGCGATCTCAGCTATGGCCGTTTTAACAAGGTAGAGGCCAATGGGTTTATCAGCGGCGGCCTGACGGACAGGATTGATGGCCGTCTCGCGGTGCAAAGCACCAAAGCCGATGAGTGGCAGCGCAGCATGACCAGCGATCGCGAAAACGGCGAAGAGGATTACACCGCAGCGCGACTGTCGCTGCGCTTTGAGCCCAGCGACAACGCCGAAATCAACCTCAACATTAACGGCTGGCGGGACAAATCCGATCCCCAGGCGTTTCAGTTGGCCGCTGTAACTCCCAGAGCTTATGGCGAGGCGCCAGAAAATGCCGCGACCCAGTTTGCCCATCCTCTCACCGGCAACGACAACCGTTCGGCGGAGTGGACAGGTGAGCTGTCCGGCGACAAGGAGTTTATTCAGTACTCCCTGCGCGGCGATGTCGACCTCAATGACAGCATGACATTGACCGGCCTGGTTGCCCACAGCGAATACGAGCAGGATCAGGTACAGGACGGCGACGGCATGTACCTGGTACTGTCTGACTGGCGCACCATCGGCGATATCGACTCCACCTTTGCCGAATTGCGCCTGGCGGGGGACTATGACTCCTACCGCTGGGTGGTGGGTGTCAACTATGAAGACAGCAGCACCTACGAATCCCAGTACCAGAAGTTTGAAGGCAACACCAGCAGCCGTGCCGGCACCCTGTTTATTCACCGCCTGGATTCGAATCTTGAGCAAGACATCAAATCCTATGCGGCCTTCGCCAATGTGGACTTTGAAGTCACCGACAGCCTGACCCTGAAAGTGGGTACCCGCTACACCGACTATGAAATCGATGCCTACAGCTGTAACGGCGCCTCCGCCAACGTTCCCGGCCTGGTGCCGGACACCTCAGGATTCACGCCGACGGATGTGGATGCCGGCAGCAACCTGGCGGCACTCTTTAATATTCTCGGTGCAGGATCCGGTGTCCCCTTTGACCCCATTGGCATTGGCGGCTGTATTTCTCTGAATGACCAGGGCGTGCCCGGCTTTCCTTTCATCAACACCCTGTCGGAAGACAACGTTTCCTGGCGGGCGGGTGCAGACTACCGTTTGAACGACGACGTGCTGTTGTACGCCAACATCTCCAAAGGCTACAAAGCGGGCAGCTATCCGACCCTGTCGGCCAGTGATGCCATTCAGCTGATTCCGGTTCGCCAGGAATCCGTGGTGGCCTATGAAGCGGGCTTTAAAGTCACCGCCCTGGACAATTCCGTACAGTGGAATGGCGCCCTGTTCCACTATGAGTACGACAACAAGCAGGAAAAAGGCAAGATAGAGAATGCCATTTTTGGTCCCCTGAGCCGCCTGGTGAACGTTCCTGAGTCCAGCATTGCCGGCATTGAGACCGATGTCACCGCCCGTGTGACGGACAATCTGACGCTGACCGCAGCGGTGACCTACCTGGATTCCGAAATTGACGCATACACGGGCTATGACGTGTTTGGCCAGATCGTCAACTTTGCCGGGGAGGATCTGCCTTACACGCCGGAATTTACCTACAGCCTGGATGTGGATTACCGCATGCCACTCAGCCAGGGCGGTGTCGTGTTCATGGGCATGAATGTTATTGGTCAGTCCAACTCTGAAGCGGTGTTCAATGGCGACGATCTGCGCTTGAACCCCGTGGCTGTGCAGGACGGCGCCCACAAAGCGGTAACCGATGACTTCCTGATGGTGGACAGCTACGCCACCCTGGGTGCGCGTCTGGGCTATGAGTCTGAAGATACCCGCTGGCGGTTCATGCTGTGGGGCAAGAACCTGACCGATGAGTACTACTGGAACAACGTGGCGCCTGCGGCAGAATCCATTGCCAGGGTTGCGGCACGCCCGCGCACCTACGGTATTACCCTGGGCTACACCTATTAATTGAAGCACTTGGCAGCTGCACGGCACTTGTGTCGTGCAGCTCGCTATCAAAATTTCACTATTCAAAGTAATCGTTGTGGTCATGGTTAGCGGTTGATGACCACAATTTCCTCGGCGTCATAGCGCACATTATAAAAATTCTGAACAGGGGCAGTGATGGATCAGAAAATCCACACCACAGATTTCGAGGCTGGCTTTTGGCGCAAACGCTACACTATGGTTGTTCTGTGCGCCTTTGCTACCTTTATTTGTTATGCAGACAGAGTAAACATATCCGTAGCCATTATCCCCATGGCGGCGGATCTTTCCTGGGGAGCAGAAACCCAGGGGCGAATTTTATCAGCATTTTTTGTCGGTTATTTTCTCACCCAAATTGTTGGCGGCTGGCTGGCCGACCGCTTTGGCGGCAAAGTTAATTTAGGCATCGGTGTTTTATGGTGGTCGCTGTTCACCTTGCTGACGCCACCAGCTGCGGCGCTCGGACTCACAGTTCTTCTGGTTTCCCGTATTGCCATGGGTATGGGGGAGGCGGTGTCGTTTCCGGCTGTCTACAGTCTGGTGGGGCGCTGG
The DNA here is from genome assembly GCA_050175615.1 of Porticoccaceae bacterium. Classification (GTDB taxonomy): domain Bacteria; phylum Pseudomonadota; class Gammaproteobacteria; order Pseudomonadales; family Porticoccaceae; genus CAYXXZ01. Next base: position 37,933 of record JBFXIU010000004.1, read on the forward strand.
ATGCCCGTAGCGGAACGCTCGCGAGCCATAGGCTTGAACAATAGCTGTGTCCCTTTGGGTACTGTGTTTGCGCTACTGGTTACGCCCATCATTGTGGGTGCCTGGGGTTGGGAGTGGGCATTTTATAGTTTCGGCGCTGTGGGTTTTTTGTGGTTTCTGTTGTGGCAGCCTTTGGTGGCGGCAAGCCCAGAAAAACACAAAGGATTGTCAGATCTCGAGCGCCGCGAAATTGAAGCTCAAGTTCCGGGAGAGTCGCCAGATCCGGCGCCAACCCTGACGGATTTGCTCAAGCGGCGGGCGGTGTGGGCGATTATTGTTGCCCATTTTTGCAATAACTGGTCACTTTACGTTTTGCTTTCCTGGCTGCCGACTTTTGTCAATAAAGGCCTTGGCGTCGACTTTGCGTCTGTGGGCGTGTTGACAATGCTGCCCCATATTTGCTCATTTTTTGCGATGAATTACGCTGGTCGTGTCGCCGACAAAATGATAAGTCGTGGCGCAGATGTTACCCGTGTCAGAAAAACCATGCAGACCATTGGCTTCGGCGGGTTGTTTATTGCCTTTATGTTGGTGGGTGAAGTTGAGAGTGTTGCAGCGGCCATTATTATCATGTGCCTTGGCATGACTGTTGGTGCTTTCGTCACAGGAGGCTTTCTTGTCAATCATATGGATATTGCGCCGCGCCATGCGGGAAAACTCATGGGTATCACCAATACCGCCGGAACAATACCAGGTGTTATCGGTGTTTATATCAGTGGCGTCATTCTTGAAGTAACAAATTCATGGATTCTGGTGTTTCAGGTTGCTGCTGGAGTGACATTGTTTGGTCTTATCTTTTATTTGATGTTTGCGTCATCTAAAAAACTCTATTGAAAAGGCTGTAGCAGATTGCAAATTGGCAGCGGTTTTGTCACGCAAGTGACAGCTTTTTTATGACTACATTGTTAGATTAGGCTTGTACATTAAATAATTTTTTCAAACTTCGGTTTCTAGTATTTTATAGAACAGGATTTTGCAAGTTTAGAATTTTTAGTTAAGGAGTTTAAAAAATGGTGAAGTCCATTATTAATTTTGGCGATGTTGCCGACGAGCATGACAATCGCCACAAACTGAAAAAAGATGCGGCATCGAGGGACTCCATCGCTCTGATGCTGTTGATCCCCGAGCAAAACGTGGCTGGCTGGGTTTATCCCACGGTGAATGGTGAAGGCGTTGCCGTTACCGCAGTTTGTCTTTTTGGCGATGCCTTTGAAAGTCCCATATTTGAGCAGTTTTCAGAAGCTGTCCCTGCTGAGATGGATTTTTATGATTGGAAAACAGGGGGGCTGACCATGAAAATTGGTGAACCCCATCGCACCCTGAGCATTTCCTGGCGCGGCAACAAAATTAACTTGGATTTTGAATTTGAAGCGCTGCATCCGTCGTATGCATTCAGCATGGGGCCGGAGGGATCGCCTCCGTATTATGGCGATGATCGAACCGAGCAGCACGGTGTTATTACGGGCAGGATTGAAGCTGCCGGAAAGAGCTTTGACTTCGAGACCATTATGGTGCGAGACCATTCCTGGGGGCCGCGGGTGTGGGGGCTTAATCAGCACCATAAATGGGTTCATGCCGCCACTAGAGAAACATCTTTCCATTTTTTTGAAATGCAATCATTTGGCAAAACCCATCTTCAGGGTTTTTTGCACAAAGATGGCCTGATGAGCCAGATCAAGGCGGTCGATTACGATTTTCAGCTTGACGACAATCTGGTGCTGAAATCAATGGATGTGACAGTGACGGATATGGAAAACCGCACAGCTACGGCTGCATGCACAGTGTATGCCCATGTGACGGCAACAGATCTCGAAAACGAAACCAAAAATTCTGCTGCTGACACTGAAGCCGATGAACACTACAGTTTTGATAAGGATCAGTTGATTGAGTTGAATGAGGCGGCATTGAAAGTATCCATTGACGGCAGACAAGGCGTAGGCTGGGCGGAATTTTCCTGGAACCGAAATTATTTTCTCTACGCCAGGCAGTATTCGCATTTTAAAAAGTAGTCTCAAATATTATGGATACCTCTAAGGAAACTCTGATTAATGTCATTCCCGCGCAGGCGGGAATCTATAAGCGCTTAATTTTTCTGGACTCCCGCCTGCGCGGGAGTGACGGAAGCAGAATTAATTAGAGTTCCCCTAAAAATTACTATTTTAGAGGTGCCCCTTATGAAAAAATCGGATTAAAAGCATGATAAATCTTAAGTCAAACAGTATTGATGGATTCACAGTCAATGCTGTCAATAAGGATTTTCCGTCAGAGGCCTGGATAGCATCCCTTGGCGAGCGATTTCCCTGTGAAAATGAACTTGAGAAAATTCTCAGTCGCAAATTGAGGCGCCGTGCCAGCACCAGTTTTTCGCCAGTGAGCCTGGAGACTCTCTGTGATGGGGTCAACAATATGCTCGGAACCCAGTTGTCAGAGCCATTTGAAATTAAAAATGCCCGCTGGCTGTCCGGTGGTGCATCGAAAATGCAAATGGCTTTTGACCTGGTAGAGCAGGCAGCGCAACAGGGTAATAAGGTTACCCCCTTGGTGCTGAGAATGGAGCCTGCAGCTTCAATTGTTGAAACCAGCCGGCTGCGTGAATCCCAGCTGCTGGCTGAGATGAAGGGTGTTGTTCCTGTGCCCGAGGTTTTTGCCGTCGATGCTGATGGTGATTATTTTCCCTATCCGGCTTTAATTTGTGGCTTTGAGAAAGGGGTTACCAAGCCGTCCGAGGCGGAAAGCCGCGTCTCCGGTATTGGCGTGACCTTTGGCAATAAATTCCGTGACGCGCTGGGTCGCCAGTTTGTTGAGCACCTGGCAAAAATACATACCTGCACCTGGAATAGTGAAAATCTCAGTGCTTTTAATATTCCCAAGGTAAATTCAACCCAGGGCGTTGAATGGAAAATTAACCTGTGGCAGCGGGTATGGGAAGAAGATGCCAGGGAAGAAATCCCCTTGCTCGCTTTTGTCGCCCACTGGTTGCGACAAAATATGCCGCCCATCGATCATATTTCTGTGCTCCATGGCGATTATCGCAGCGGCAATTTTTTGTTTGATGAAGACAGCCTTGAGATTACCGCCTGGCTCGACTGGGAAGGCGGTCATCTCGGCGACCGCCACGACGACCTCGCTTATGCGGCCTATTCGTCCTGGGGTTGCAAATCTGAAGATGGAAAATCTTTGCTGGTGTGCGGTTTTATGCCAGAAGAGGAGTTTTATCAGCGCTACGAAAAAGCCTCCGGCCTCAGTGTTGACAAAAAACGGCTCGATTACTACCGAATTTTTAATGGCTACAAAATGTGCTGTATCGGCCTGGCGACCGCATGCCGGGTTATTGCGGGTGGCAAGACACACCAGGATATTGCCCTCACCCATGCCACAGCTGTCTGTTATCCCATTCTTGACGATTTAAGAAAAACCCTTGAGGCGATTGTGTGATATGGAATTGCGTCCCGAGCTGCAGTTAAAAGCAGCAATAAAAGCTCTCAAAGATACGATCATTCCTGCAGTGGATTCTCGACACGGAGTTGCCGTGGAGCAGGCAAATCTGGTTGTCCACAGTCTGGAAATGATTGCCGAAAATTTACCCAAACAATATCGCTACGATCGCCATGAACTGGATTCCTGGATTTCGCTGGCTGCCGAGTTAATTGCCGTTGTTGAAGGGGATGAATTGACGGGGCGGGCTGTTGCTGCCCTCAAGCAGTTGCTCCAGCACCAGCGGGATACGCTGGCAAAAGCAGGGGCGGAACCTGCCGAGCTTCACCAGGGCATTCTCGCGATGAGGAGCACAATAAGCGCTGTTGTCACTGCGGTTCTTGACGATGGTTCCAGTGAAGCCAAGATACAGATGCAGCAGTATTTGTTTTCATCGGCAAAACAGCAGTTGCTGCGCGAAAGATCCTGGCTCGCCCCCATGGGGCTTGATCCAGAGCTTTCATCATTGCCGCCCATTGAAAGATTGATTGACGATGTCAAAGCCTGAGGAAACTTTGCCTAATGTCATTCCCATGCAGGCGGGAATCTATGATCGATGGGCTTTCCTCGAGTCCCCCCTTGTGTGGGAGTGGCGAAAACAGAATGAGTCAAAGTTTCCCTGATGTGTCCATGTGGATATTTTTATCAGGATATTTTTTTGCATTCCGTCGGCTTCCCAACAGGGATGATATTAAAAACCACCAATAATCAGTATGAGGTGTAGATTCATGAAAGATCAACAGCAAGATAACGATGTAAGAACGACGTTGCTCGATATGATTATTGAGCCGGATGCCTTTAATCATCCCCGTTCAGAAATCGAACCCCTTCAGCTTAAGGCTGCCAATGAACATTTGGCTCGGCTCAGGGATCAAATACCCATTCTGAAACGGCGTGCTGAAGAAGCCAATATCACCGAGATAAACGATTTTAATGATTTGGTTCCCCTGCTTTTTTCTCACACCAACTATAAATCCTATCCCGAAGTGCTGTTGAGAACAGGAAAATGGCAACGGCTTTGCGCCTGGCTAAATACCCTTGCAGGAACCGATGTAACCGAAAAAGATGTCAGTGCTGTTAAAGATGTGGATGAATGGATTCAGCGCCTGGGGGAGCAGGGGGTGCCTATTCTCGCCACCAGTGGTACTACGGGAAAATGCTCTTTTCTGCCTGCAACCCCAGAGGATGTAAAACTCAAGAAGCGTCATTTTAAGCATGTCATGGGTTGGCCTTATAAAGTCGCCACCAATGACCGCGCGGTTTTTATTAGCGGTCCCATTGAAGGCCCCAACAGCGCCATCGAATTTGGCCAGTTCGCCCGGGATCTGTGGTCCAAGCCCGATGCTTTTTTTAACCTGACCCAGGTGCCGTTGCGTATTTCCGAGGTCAGTAAATCTGCGCAACTTAAAAAAGCCATACTTGAAGGCCGCGCCACCCAGGAAGAAATCGATGCCGCCAATGAAGCCGCCGAACAGGGCGCAAGGCGGGCGGCAAAGGAATTGGACGAGTTTATTGACAAGTTGCTCGCCCACCGCCACCAGCCGGTATTTGTCAACGGTCTCTGGGCGCAGCAAATGCTGGTGATCGAGCGGGCGAGAGAGCTGGGCATTCCCGATGGCGATTTTCACCCCGACAGCTGTGTGCTGATCGGCGGCGGCGTCAAAAATGTCAGCTTGCCCGATGATTACAAAGAGCAGGTGAAACGCTTTTACGGAAATGTTCACCACCTGGGTGTTTACGGCATGACGGAACTCACCCAGTTGATGCCCCGTTGCGAAGCCGGGCGCTATCACCGGCCTCCGGGTTTGATATGGCTGCAGCTCAATAAGGAGGCAGACAAATTAGTCAACGCTGAGCAAGGTATTGTGGAAGGCCGCTTTGCCTTTTTGGATCTGTTGCTGACGGGGCGCTGGGGCGGCCTGATAACCGGCGACAAGGTGCAAATTGATTGGTCCGAGAACTGCCCCTGCGGACGGCCAGGGCCGACCATTCTCGATACCATCGAGCGTTTTAGCCAGGCCGGCGACGAGGATCATATCGGCTGTGCCGGTACCATCGACAGCTATGTGAGAGGTGCAATGGGATGAATAATGTTGCCGACACCCTATCGACACAAGTTCCCCATATTGTTCGCGGCAATCTGGTGACGGGCGGTGGCCAGGATTATGGCCGCTTTGCCACACCGCCGCTGGACGTTGATCAACTGCGCTGGCTGCGCAGCACAGCGCCGCCCGCCGCCAATGTGCCTGTGGATGAAATCATTGATATTTTAGTCACCCTGGGCGACTGGCTGCGACGGGATCCAGATGGTATTGTCGATCAGGCATTGCAGGCCAGTTTTGCAACAAACCCTCTGGAAAAAGGTGTTCTTGAGCGCAGTTTTAACACCCTGGGAGATTACTTCGATCGCCAGGGTATCGAATTCCAGATCAACCAGGAGTTGGGCGGCAAGGATGTGCTCGATGGTTGGCGCCAAGTGGTCACGCCCGATGGCCGCAAAGCAGGTATTCGCGCCTTTCCATCGCGAATGCTCCATGTAATCGCCGGTAATGCCCCGGGCGTTTCGGCCATGACCGTTGTGCGCGGTGCCATCACCAAAAGCCTGAATCTGATCAAGCTGCCTTCCAATGACCTCTATACCGCCACTGCTCTGCTGCGGGGATTATCCAAAGTGGCGCCTGGGCACCCTGTGTCCCAATCGTTCTCAGCCGCCTATTGGCGGGGAGGCGATACAGCCGTGGAAGCCAAGCTGTTCCAGCCCTTGTTTTTTGACAAGATCGTTGCCTGGGGTGGAGAAACCACCATCCGTTCGGCCAAGAATTATATTGGCCCAGGCCTCGAACTGGTGTCCTTTGATCCGAAAACGTCAATTTCATTTGTTGGCAGAGAGGTTCACAGCGACAATGAAACCCGGCAGCGTGCCGCCGATGCTGCGGCGCGGGATGTTACAGTGATGGATCAGCAGGCCTGTGTGTCGAGCAGATTCCAGTTTGTTGAAGGCAGCATTGAAGACGTGGATGCCTACTGCGAGGCCATGTTGCCGCGCTTGGGTGTGGAGCGCCCTTTCAGCTCTATCTGTGGCAGCCCCCTGAGCGGAACCATTCGCGAAGAAATCGAAGTTCTGCGCGATCTGGAACCGGAGTTCAAAGTCTTTGGCGAACTCGATGGCACCGGGGTGATTATCAGATCCGACGAGCCGGTGGATTTCCATCCCGATGGCCGTGTCGTCAATGTGGTGAGGGTCGACGATCTCAACCATGCCATATCAAGAGCCAACTTTGCCACCCAGACGGTGGGCATATTCCCCGACAGTCGCCGCCAGGAGCTGCGCGACGCCCTTGCCGCAAGGGGTGTGCAGCGGGTAACGGCGCTCGGCAGTGCCGGACTGGTGTATCCCGGATTGCCCCACGACGGTTTCTACCCCCTGCAGCGTTTCGTGCGCTGGGTCAATGATGAGGATTGACACCCAGCAGCCAGCCCTATTTTACGGAAACGCTGATTAATGTCATTCCCGCCCAGACGGGAATCTATAAGCGCTTGATTTTTCTGGACTCCCGCCTGCGCGGGAGTGGCGAAAGCGGAATTAATCATAGTTTCCTTAGATAAAGCGATACCCAACCATAAATGCATGGAGAAATAAAGATGACGCCAATCGTTAATGAAAATTCCAAAATACCGGTTCTCGGTTTTGGCACCTTCAGAATGCCTGAAACAGACACCCTGCGCATGGTGGCCCATGTGCTTAAAAACGGCTACGACCATATCGATACTGCGCAAATTTATGAAAACGAAGCGGCAGTCGGCAGTGGCATTCAGGCCTCGGGAAGAGCGCGATCTGACATTTTTCTCACCACCAAAGTGTGGGTGGATAATTCTCATCCCAGCAAATTTATACCTTCGGTGGAAGACAGCCTCAAAAAACTCAAAACCGATTATGTGGACTTGCTGCTGCTCCATTGGCCCAACGAAGCAGTGCCCCTGGCCGATCAGATTGGCCTTCTCAACGAGGTGCGCAAGGCGGGTATGGCGCGCCATATCGGCGTTAGCAATTACACCCTTGCCCTTTTTGATAAAGCGTGGGAATTGAGCGATGCGCCGCTGGTGACCAACCAGATTGAATATCACCCCTACCTGGATCAGCACCGCCTTTTGGAGCAGTGCCGCAAGGTGGGTCAATGTATTACCGCCTATTACGCCATGGCAGATGGCAAAGTGCTTGAAGATGCTGTTCTGAAAGACATTGCCGCCAACCACGGTAAAACCGTGGCGCAAGTGGTGCTGCGCTGGCTGGTTCAGCAACCGGCGGTGGTTACCCTGTCAAAAACCGTCAGCGAAGCGCGCGCGGATATGAACCGGGCTATTTTTGATTTTGCCCTCGACGGTGCCGAAATGAAGGCGATTCACAGCCTCGCCAGCGCCGATGGCCGAATCATCAGCCCTCCAGGGCTTGCTCCTGTTTGGGATTGATCACTTCATACGGGAGAGCCCTGGCAAAAGAATGGCTCAATATTTGTTCGCCATGGGGGATGCAGCAACAGCGCAGGGATGCGCTGTTCGTTCGTTAACGTCAATTTCTCGCATATCCAGGAAAATACGGGGGGGCGCCATATACACCATGGCTGGCCGCGTAAGATGCGCGGATCAACCCCAGTAATCGCTGGTTATCAACGACCCGCTCGGACAATGGCCTAACACACCATGCATATAAGCCGCTGTGGGAAACCTGGAGCAACTCACACATAGTGCGAACGGGATACTGAGACCGATGATCGTGAATAAATCGGTACTTTACTCGGGCTGGTTGGCACCAACAATAGGCGCTTTAGGCGAAGTACCTGGCGGCTTTTTTTAGGATATCGCGCTCATCTTCGGTGCGCCGCAAATCGGCTTTCAATTTGAGAATTTCCTGCTTGGCGCGTTTCAACTCTTCTGCCTGTACATCCGATGCATCGGGTTTAACCGCGTTGACCCATTTGTAGAGGCTGTGGGCTGAGACGCCAAGCCGTTGGGAAACGTCGGGGACGGAGTATCCTCTGTCGACTACCTGCCTGACTGCTTCGTCTTTGAATTCGGGGCTATATCGAAGGTTATTCATACTGTTCTCCTATGCTTAAAGAATAGCCTAGGAGTGTCTACCTATCCGGGGCAAGTCCAGTGACAAAGCCGCAGCGAAGCGGAGGGTTTGGCATCCGGTGCATGGCCTGGTTATGTTCCGTTTTCCGGTAATTCCAGTTGCCTCTCACTGCGCCAGACTCGAATGAGCACAACCTCAGTGGCTTGCCTCAGGTAGACAACTCGAAAAGGCGAGTGAATCAACTCGCGGATATGATCCAGGTTGAATTCAGGAACAATCCGGCCAGCATCCGGGTGATGCTTCAGCATTCCCGAATGCTCCAAAATAGCTGTCACATACTCATTACCGATATGAGGCACATCTTGCTCGATGTAGTACTCCTGAATTGCCTGTAAATCCTCCAGAGCAGACTGTGCGATGCGTAATTCCATTTACTTGATGCCCAGTGTTTTCTTGGCTTCCTCCAAAGATACCGTGTTGCCCTCACGAACATCCACGAGTCCTTCCGCCACCGCCTTAACGAACCGCAGCTCCTCTGCGGTTCTCTCATAATCCTCAAGCCCCTGAACAACAGCTATACCGCGGCCACGACTGGTAAGAAGGATTGGACGATGCGTATCCTGGGCTCGGCCAACGATCTTTCCGGGGTTAATCTTCAACTCTGATAGAGGAATGACATCCTCCGAAAACTTCACTTGCATGACATTCACCCAGCTAACATAACAGGTGCCATTATTAGCACTTGTTGGGAGGTGCTGTCAAGAAGAGACATAGCGCCGCCAACGCGCGCGGTTTTGTAGTGGAGGCGAAGCCGCAACGGAAAAGCCGTCGCTGTGCTTGGCCTTGTTAGCACCAGCCCGCAGCAACACGATGCTCACATGCAAATTGTATGGTGCGTAAAAGCGGGTATTGCTCTGGTACCGCCGCCGAGGCAACTTTCTTGCCAGAGATTTCTGCCACCATTTCAATAAATAACTCTGAGGTGGTCATCACCCGACCGCCTGCCAGGGTTTTGACATTTGTATTACTGGCAAAGCCTAATAATGCAATTTGCTCAATATTGCCAGGCAGATTGATCCCCTCAAATAAAGCCGGTATGTATTTCCTGCCAGCCTCAAATTTTTTGGCGTATCGTTCCTCGCGCTTTGCCCAAGAATGGGCATCCATAGAAGGCTCAACATGAACAAGATGCTGAAGGGTTGGATGAAATGCAACCACATCAAGTTCGCATTCATAGCCACCCTTCGGGCGCGGGCCAACTTGGACATTTCTGCGAACGAAATACCCTCGATATTCGTACCACTCTGAAACGAGCTGCTCAAGATGATTCATGGTTTAAGTGCTAACAGCCAAATTATGACGCAGGGAAGGATTTCTATTTTCAAGCATGGAGGTGTTTGTCATGAGCCAGTCGCCCTTTCTCAATTCCGTTCGTGAGTTCATACTGGTACGAGGTTATAGCCGTCGTACCATAGACGCATATTTATACTGGATCAAGCGCTTTATTTTGTTCCACAATAAGGCGCATCCGTCGAAGTTGGGGAGAGACGAAATAGTTGATTCCTGTCTTATCTCGCGGTTGGGCTGGCTCAGGCTGAAGGGCGTTATAGGCTAAAGGCTCGCCATGCGCAGCTCTGCCCGTGCCGATGAAATCACGCGAATCGCCGAGCGCAGCAGCAACACCACCAGGCCGAGGGCGACGAGGATATCCGGCCAGCCGGAACTCAAAAACCAGACCGCTCCTGCGGCGATAAATACCGAAAGATTGGCGGCGATATCGTTGCGGGAGCACTCCCACACCGAGCTCATGTTGACATCTTCATGGCGATGGCGCCAGAGCAGAAACAGGCAGGCGGAGTTGGCGGCCAGGCCGAGCAGACTAAAGATGCCCATCACTTCAAATACGGGCACGCTGGGTACAAAGAGTTTGTAGACAATTTGCCCGGCAACTACGCAAGCCGCGAGAAAAATAAGCCCGCCTTTAAACAACGCGACTCTGGCTTTTACGGCGGTTCCCCGGCTAACGGCGTAGAGGCTCAAACCGTAGGTGAGGGCATCGCCAAGATTGTCGAGGCTGTCTGCCAGCAATGCGGTGGAGTTGCCGTAGAGGGCAGCGGCCACGATCACCACAAACATCACCGCATTGATGGCCAGCACCGTATTCAGTGTTCCCCGCTGGCGCTGTTGAAGCGCATTGATGGTACAGCTGTTGTCGCAGCAACCGCTCATTGAAAACTCCCAAGGGTTAAGGTCGTCTGGCCATTTTAGCAGGCCGTTGAAAAACTATCCGCCGTTCGCCGATTCTTGGCTATTGCAGGGTTTGATCGCGCTCAAGCACCCAGCAGCGCTGGTTGTTGGTAAAGCCGAGCTGTTGGTAATAAGGGTTTGCCGCTGGCGCCGAAATAAGGATCAGTTTGCATTTAGCCCCAAGTTGTTCCTGGCTGAGAGCCAGCAAGCGCTTGCCAATCCCTGAGCGCTGAAATTGGCGGTGAACTGCGAGGTCGGACAGATAGCAGGCGTAATGAAAGTCGGTCATTGAGCGGGCAATGCCAATCAGCTGTTCACCGCTCCAGGCGCTTACGCAGAGGTTTGCGTTGGCAAGCATTCCTTGGATACAGGCGGGGTCGTCCACGGGTCGGCGTTCCGCCAATGTGGACGCCTTGAGCAGGGCAATAAACTGTGTTGTGGAAATGGGTTGGTTGATTTTGTAGTTGATGCTCATGCTTCCCTCCGTGGTTATAACAACGGGCAATAATTTGCGTTCCAGACAGCACCCCGGGATTACAGCCGCAGCCGCGCTGTTTTGAGCTATCTTATCCAAACTTGTCGCTGGGGATCATACTTTTTCAGTCCTGCGCTATAAATACAAAAGCTAAAGCTATTGATAGTTGTTATCATTTGCGATAAGGTGGCGGCTATTCAGTTGTTGCTTGTTGCAAGCCCTCTGTCCCTGACAACAGACACATCAAGGAAAGCCCATGAATTCCCCAAAAACAGCTGGCTATACCCTGCTGGCGCTGAGTTGTTGCCTGCCACTCTCGGTGCAGGCGGAAAAAATTGCCGAGGAGGTGGTGGTTACCGCCAATCGGGTCGAACGGCCTCTGAGCACCATTCCCAACACCATCACCATTATCAATGAGGCCGAGCTGGCGCAGCAGTTGGCGGTGAATAACGATATTTCTACGGTGCTGGGCAATTTAATTCCCGGCTTTTCTCCCAGTCGCCAGAAGATGACCAACGCCGGTGAGAGCCTGCGCGGCCGCAAGCCGCTGTATATGATCGACGGTGTTCCCCAGTCGAACCCGTTGCGCAACGGCGGCCGCGACGGCCATACCATTGACCCCGCAGTGGTGGAGCGCATTGAGGTGCTGCACGGCGCCAATGCCATTCACGGCCTCGGCGCTTCCGGCGGCATTATTAACCTGATCACCAAAAAACCCAGCAAAGAGTTAACCCAGAGCATCCGTGTCGACACCACCTTTCAGGATGAGGATGTGGCTGAAAGCGCCGATTATGGCGTGACTTACAGTGTTTCCAACAGCTTTGGCAATGCCGATGTGCTCGCCAGCCTCAGCTACCGCGACACCGGCGTGGCCTACGATGCCAATGGCGATATTGTCGGCGCCGATAATACCCAGGGCGACACCATGGATTCGGAAACCCTGAACGGCTTTGTGAAAACCGGTTATAACTGGGATGATCAACGCCTAGAACTGACCTTTAACCGCTACGATATTGAAGGCAATAATCGCTGGATTTCGGTGCCGGGGGATGTCTCTGAAGGCATTGCCAGCAGTGCGGTCAAAGGTGATATCAATGGCGATGCCGCCAGCAACGAAGTCACCACCATCAGCGTCAATTACAGCAACGATCTGTTTTTCGGCCACAGTTTGCGGGTGCAGGCCTTCAGTCAGGATTTTGCCGCCACCTACGGCGCTGAAGCCATACCTCTCGCCACCTTTCAGGACCCGGCCTATGGCGCCAATCTGCTTGATCAGTCCCAGAACAATTCGGAAAAGCTGGGGCTTAAAATCACCCTGGCCAAGGATCAGGTAGGGGGCTTGCCGCTGAATCTGGTTTACGGTATCGATGTGCTTGAGGATGAAACCTGGCAGGAGCTGATTCAAACCGGCCGCAGCTGGGTTCCCAAGTCCCGCTATGAAAATTACGCCCCCTATATTCAGGGGGAGTTTACCGGTATCGACAAGGTGGTGCTCACTGCGGGTGTGCGCCACGAAGAGTCTGTGCTCAAGGTGGATGATTTCACCACCCTGGCCTCTGCCGGCAGCCGCTTTGTTGAGGGGGGAGATCCTGATTTTTCCGAGACCCTCTACAATATTGGCGGCACCTATCAACTCACCGACGCCTGGCGGGTGTTTGCCAACTACGCCGAAGCCTTCTCCATGCCCGATGTGGGGCGCGTGCTGCGCGGCATCAATATTCCCAATCAGAGCGTTGAAGACTTTCTCGATCTCACCCCCATTCTCACCGAGAACGCCGAGGCCGGCATCGAGTTTAGCGGCGACAGCCTCAGTGCCCAGTTAAGCTATTACCGTTCGGAATCGGATTTCGGTCAGCGCCTGCAGCGGGGCAGCGACGGCATTTATACGGTGAAGCGCGAGCAGACCGAAATCGACGGCCTTGAATTTCGCACCACCTGGCAGGCCACTGCGGCTGATACTCTGGGGCTGCGCTATGCCCACACCGATGGCCGTTACGATTCAAATGCCGATGGCAAAGTGGATACGGATCTCGGTGGCGCCAATATTTCTCCCGACCGCGTCAATCTCAACTGGGATCGCCGCTGGTCCGAGGGTATCAGTTCGCGCCTGCAGGTGAACCATGTACTGGATCGGGATTTCGACAACAGCGCTGGCGTCACCACCAATGAATTTAACGGTTATACCACAGTGGATGTCAGCGCCGATTTTGCCGCCCTGGGAGGCAATATCACGGTGGCGATACAAAATCTCAACAACCGGGATTATTTCACCTACTACTCCCAGACCAGCCCCAACGATATTCGCAACTTCAAGGGGCTGGGGCGCACCTTCACTTTGGGTTACCAAAAGTCATTTTGATGACTGCCGCTAATCCCGCAATTGCCCGCGCTCCGTCGCGCCCGCTGCGGCGGGTGTCGCCACTGCGGCGCTGGCACCGCTGGTGCGGTCTTGCCGTATTGCTTTTCCTGCTGATTGCCGGGGTTAGTGGATCACTACTGGTTTACAAAAAGGAATTAATCAAACTGCTGATTACGCCAAACGCGGTGCTACCTGCGGGTTTTAATACCGGCGTTATGGCAGCGGAAGTGGACAGAATTGTCGCCATGATTGGCCTGGAGAATGTCGGGCTGATCAAGGCGCCCAATAGTCAGGAACCCTATTGGACAGTGATTCCGCCCTTGGCGGAAAGCGATGTAAAAAAAGAAAAAGCTCCGATCCGCTTGCTGGCAATCGGAACCTTGGCACCCTACAAAAATAATCTGTGGCTGCTCGACGCCCTGGGGTTTGTCCGTGAATTGCACACCGACCTGCTGGTTGGCGAGGTGGGCGAAGCGGTCATGTTGGTGAGTACCCTCGGTGGATTATTTTTAAGTGTTACCGGCTTTGTGATCTGGTGGCCGACACGGAAAAGTTTTCGCTGGCGCTGGGTGGTGCCCCGAGCCATGCCGAAACAGTTTTTAATCCATTCGCACCGCCACGGCGGCGTTGTTGCCGCAGCGGTGCTGATGATTGTATTGATCACCGCTGGCGTGATGTTGTGGCAAAAACTGGTGCGCCCCATATTGCCGCCGGTGGCGGTGGCAACACTTCCGATTGCTCTTGGCAGCGACGATATTTTGATGCCATCCCGATATTTGCAGATTGCAACCGCCGCTGTGCCCGATGGCTGGCCAACCTATATACGCCTGCCCGGCAAAGCCAACAGCGAGGGCAGTATTCGTTTTCGTCTCCCCGATGAGTGGCATGCCAATGGCCGCACTTCGGTGAACTTTGATGCCCACAAGGGTACTGCCACCCTCAGCACCAGATCTGACCAGGTATCACCGGGGCGCAAGCTGCTGAATCAGGTCTACCCGCTGCATTCCGGCTACGGTATGGGCGCAGTTTATGCCGCGTTGATTTTTCTTAGCGGCGTCGCCATGCTGTGGCTGGGCATTAGTGGCGGCTTAAGCTATCTGGCGAGGCGATCGCGCTAGGCAATCCGTTTTCGTAGAATCGAGAGCTGCGGGCTAGTTTCCCTGGGCAAGGGCGGTTGTGGTATTCAGGTCAAATTGGTGATTTTTTAATAGCTCAATAATGGTTTCTCTGGAGACCGCCTTGGAGATTAAATAGCCCTGAATATGGGGGCAGCCCATGTCGACAAGCCACTGGAATTGCTCTGTAGTTTCAACCCCTTCGGCGATGATGTTGACGCCCATTAATTTGCCCATGGCGACGATGGATTTTACGATGGCGGAGTTGCCGGTATTGTCAATCATTTCGCTGACTAAGGAGCCGTCAATCTTGATGGTGTCGTAGGAAAATTTCTGCAGGTGCGACAGGGATGAATAGCCGGTGCCAAAGTCATCCAGATGCAGGCCTATG
>JBFXIU010000005.1:0-45819 GCA_050175615.1 Porticoccaceae bacterium
AAAGGATTTGTCGGTTTCCAGAGCCGCATCCGTTTCGGCGACTTTGTTGTTGGAAAGCTCTTTGCCCTGAAGCTGAATGGCTGAAGATATGCCCTCGTCCAGAGGCTCGGCTTCCACATAGTAGGCCGCTTTTTGATGGGGGTTCTCGCCGTAGCGCATATCCTGCTTCTTGATGAACTGCAGATTGAAGGTGTCGGCAAAGTTGCGTTTTTCGTTACTGGTGTTGCGGGCGCCAAAGTGGTTGGCGATCATGCCGTCGTACTGGGCGGTGTGCTCGAACGCTTTTGCCATCAGTTGGTAGCGGGTTTCATAACCGAGCTGGCCATTGTTGGCAGACAGCTCTTCGAGGATCGGTGCGTAATCCCTGGCGTTGACGACAATGGCGACATCCCTGTGGTTTTTGGCCGCCGAGCGCACCATGGTGGGGCCGCCAATGTCGATGTTTTCAATGGCGGTGGGCAGATCGCAATTGGGATCTGCGACCGTGGCCTTGAAGGGGTAGAGATTGACCACCACCATATCGATGGGTTTGATGCCGTGCTCTGTCATCACCGCATCATCAGTGCCGCGACGACCGAGGATGCCGCCGTGAATTTTGGGGTGCAGGGTTTTCACCCGGCCATCCATCATTTCGGGAAAGCCCGTGTAATCAGAGACTTCCACGGCAGCAATGCCGTTGTCGCGAAGGAGCCGAAAAGTGCCACCTGTCGACAGAATTTCAATACCCTGTTGGTGCAGCGCGCGGGCAAAATCAACGATGCCGGATTTGTCGGACACGCTGATCAGCGCTCTGCGCACGGGTTTGAGCTGGTTGGTCATGATGGTCTGCCTCCAGGTATGGGCGAGGTGTCAATGCGTTTGGATAGGTGATTTTCAATAAAACGTTGCTGGGGTTGTTGGTTCACAACAGGCCGTATTGCTTGAGTTTTTTGCGCAGGGTGCCACGGTTGAGGCCGAGCATTTCAGCGGCTTTGCTCTGGTTGCCGCCGGTGTAGGCCATAACCGCTGTCAACAGAGGGCTTTCCACCTGTTCCAGCACCAGCTGGTAGAGATCGCTGGCGGACTGGCCATCCAGCTGGGAAAAATAGTGCGCCATGGCTTCCTCCACATGCTCGCGCAGGGCGCTGCGCTTCGGCGGATTCTGGATTTCGATAGATCCCTCTGTTTCGGCATTAAGCGTAAATCTGTTGGCGGCAGTCATGCAGCTCGTTCCTGATAATTTGTTAGGGTATTAAAGTAGTTCCGCAGGGTTTTCAGCTGTTGCTCGCAACCGTTAAGGCTATTGAAGTCGTGGCGGGTGCGGTCGCCGTCTGGCAGTCCATTCAGGTACCAGCCGACATGCTTGCGGGCGATACGAACCCCCATAAAGTCGCCGTAATGCTGGTGAAGCGCCCCGACGTGGCGCAGCAGGGCGCGGCCAATTTCCTGAAAGTCGGGCGCTGGCAGCAATTCCCCTGAAGCCAGAAAGTGGTTGATCTGGCGAAAAATCCAGGGTCTTCCCTGAGCGGTGCGACCCAACATAACAGCGACGGCGCCGGTCTGTTCCATAACCTTCTTTGCCTTTTGCGGCGAATCGATGTCGCCATTGGCAATGACGGGAAACTGGGTGGCGGCGACAATTTCCGCAATGGTGTCGTATTCCGCGGCGCCGCGAAATTTACAGGCGCGGGTGCGACCGTGAACGCTGAGGGCGGCGATGCCCGCGTCTTCGGCGATGCGGGCAATGGCGACGCCGTTGCGGCTTGAGGGGGTTGAGCCAGTGCGAATTTTCAGCGTAACCGGAACATTCACTGCGCGAACAACGGTTTGAAGTATATCTGCCACCAGGGGCTCATTGGCCAGCAATGCAGATCCAGCGGCGCGTTTGCACACTTTTTTGGCGGGACAGCCCATATTGATGTCGATAATTTCGGCGCCGAGGCGGACATTTTCCCGAGCGGCGTTTGCCATCATCTCGGGGTCGCTGCCAGCGATCTGCACCATTCGAGGGCTCGGCTCGTCAGCATGGGGGAGGCGCAAACGGGACTTGTTGGTGTGCCAGAGCCCAGTGTCGGCGGTGATCATTTCAGAGACAGTCAGGCCGGCGCCAAATTCACGGCACAATTGGCGAAAAGGCAGGTCAGTAACACCGGCCATTGGCGCCAGGACTGTCGGCGACGCGATACTGTAGCTTCCGATTTTGAACAAGCGTGTGTCTCTTTTTCTGGATTTTTGCAGTCGATATCAACCTGTGCTTCCCGATGCGAGCCAGTTGAGGCCGGAGACAGGATAAAGAGCCCTTTTGGCTGGTCATGGAAAAAGGGCATTATCATACCTTCTCTGGTGCTGATGAAAAAGCACACAGTGGTTATTTCAGCGGGGTTTTTGACACTGTTTGGGCTGTGGCGTTATTTGTTGACGCTGGTTTTGCCTTTGGTGCCTCTGTAAAGCCTGGCAATTTCCGGGCTGTCCAGGGTTTCTTCGAGAAATTCCCTGACGCTGTTGTTGTCGGGGAGCGTCAGGGCAGTCTTGGCTATTTTTTGTGCTTGCTTGAGGGTTATCTCGCGAAGAATGGCTTTTACGCGCAACAGGCTGGTGGCGCTCATGGACAGGGTTTTGTAGCCCAGGCCGACGAGCAGGATGGCCGACAACGGGTCGCCCGCCATTTCGCCGCAAATACTCACCGGGCAATTCTCCAGGGCGGCGCCATCGACAATGTCTTTGAGCGCTTTGAGCAGTGCGGGGTGCATGGTGTGGTAGAGGTCTGCAACCCTGGGATTGTTGCGATCCACGGCGAGGAGGTACTGGGTGAGGTCATTGGAGCCGACGGAGACAAAATCTACGCGCCTGCAGATATCGCGAATCTGGTAAACCGCTGCCGGAATTTCGATCATGGCGCCGACGGCGGGTTTGGCAAGCGTATAACCTTCCTCCTCCGTGAGCTCGTGGTAAACCCTGTAAACCAGAGCCAATGCAGTCTCAAGTTCGGGAATGTTGGAAATCATGGGTAAAAGAATGCGCAGGTTATCCATGCCCTGGCTGGCTCTCATGATGGCGCGCAGCTGAACGAGAAAAAATTCCGGGTGATCCAGAGTGACTCGAATGCCCCTCCAGCCCAGAAAAGGGTTGGCCTCTTCAATGGGAAAATAGGGCAGGGATTTGTCGCCGCCAATATCCAGGGTGCGCATGGTTACAGGCCGGGGGGCAAACATCTCCATCTGCTCGCGATAAATTTTGCGCTGCTCTTCCTCGGAGGGAAAGCGCTCCTGCATAAAAAAGGGAATTTCGGTGCGGTATAGGCCAACCCCTTCTGCGCCTCGATCCAGGGACAGCAGGCTGTCCAGGCGCAATCCTGTGTTCACCCACAATGAGATGGGATAATTGTCTGCGGTTACACTGGGTTCATCCCGAAGCCGTTCGAGATCTTCAGCGAGGATTTTTTCTTCCTGCTGTTGAGCCTTGTAGGAGCGCAAAACCTCTGGCGATGGGTTGCTGATCACCAGCCCCTGGTGGCCGTCGATGATAATTTTGGTGCCATCCAGTGCTTTCCAGGGCAGATCGATGGCGCCCATCACGGTGGGAATTCCCAGGGATCTGCCGAGAATGGCGAGATGAGAATTGCGGGAGCCTTTGACTGAGATCATGCCGGCAATTTTTTCGACCGTGACATCTGCCAGGTTGGGTGCTGCCAGTTCTTCGCCGATAAGAATGGTGTCGGCAGGGTATTCTTTTTCTTCAACCTGTGACTGCTGTAGATACCCGAGCACCCGGGTGCCGAGATCGCGAACGTCGGAAGCCCTCTCCCTCAGATAGGCGTCTTCCATGGAGCTGAAGTTGCGAATATGCTCAATGATCACCTCGCTCCACGCGGTTTGAGCCGACAGCCCCGCATTGATGAGGATGCGCACTTCGCCGCCCAGGGAGTTGTCGTCGAGCATGCTGACATAGACGTCAAAAAGTGCCCGTTCCTCGGTGTTCAGTCGAGTCGCCAGACCTTCGTGGACAGTGCGCAGATCCCGCTTTGTGTCCGTCAGCGCCTGGTGAAAAAGGCGCAGTTCCTGCTCGATATCCTCAGCCTGGCGGCTGGGGACGGCGTAGAGATCCGCTGGGGCGGCAATAATTGCCGCTGTGCCTATGGCAATACCAGGTACGCTGGGGATGCCTTTGAAAATCGTTTCGCTGACCTTGTCCTTGTAGGCGTCCGGAGCCAGATGTCGCGCCAGCTGGCCGGTGGCGTCGGCGTGGGCGATAACGCCGGCAAGTTGTGCGGAAACGGTAACGAGAAAGGCCTCCTCGCTTTCATCAAAGCGGCGGCGTTCCTGCTGCTGTACCACGAGTACGCCGAGCACCTTGCGGTGGTGGATAATGGGAGCGCCGAGAAAGGAGCGAAAGCGCTCTTCACCACTTTCCGGGAAATAGGCAAAATTGGGGTGGGACTCGGCGTTGTCGAGGTTGATGGGTTCAGCCTTGCCGGCAACGATGCCCACCAGGCCTTCGCCGGGACGCAGGCGAATGTTGCCCACTGACTCGGGGTAGAGACCGTCGGTCGCTGTCAATACATAGCTGCCAGACAGGGGGTCGTGGAGATAAATGGAGCAAACGCCGGTATGGGTGGCTTTTTTGACTTTCGAAACGATGATGTTGAGAACCGCAGCAAAATCTTTTGCTGAATTGACTTCCTGAACAATACTTCGAAGGGAATCAAGCACCTGGTGTCATCCTGCCTTATTATTTACTTTTCGCTCAATATCCGTATGGATGCTGGCCAGCTCTTTGAGAGCCTTGCGGTAGACATCCCGTTTGAAATCGACAATCTGGCCTACAGGGTACCAGTAGTTGACCCAGGACCAGCCGTCAAATTCAGGCTTTTCGCCGCAGTCAAAGCGAATATTGCTGGGGCAGGTGGTGAGTTCCAGCAAAAACCATTTCTGCTTCTGGCCGATACAGAGGGGCTGGGAATGGCGTCTTATATAGCGTTGCGGCAATCGATAGCGAAGCCAGCCGCGGGTTTGGGCGAGCAGGCTTACCTGGTGCTCCTGAAGGCCGATTTCCTCATAGAGTTCCCGATAAAGCGCCTGCTCGGGGGTCTCACCTTTGTTGATGCCGCCCTGGGGGAATTGCCAGGCGTCTTGCCCTATGCGTTTTGCCCACAGGATCTGACCCTGCCCGTTTGAGAGGACAATACCGACGTTTGCTCTATAACCCTCTTGATCAATCACTTGGGCATCACCCTTAAATCTATGCCTGTATTGTTCCACAAACTCACCTGACTCAGCAATGCGAATGCACGTTGTTGGTGCTTAAAAGAGATGCTTTAAGAATAGCCGCGATGCCAGTATCCTGTGCAACGTTTTTAACTCCGCAGGAATCCTAATCAATGGCGCTGGCAATTTTTGATCTCGACAATACCCTCATCGCGGGCGACAGCGATTACAGCTGGGGCGAATTCCTGGTGCAGCAGGGCAAGGTGGATGCCGACCAATACCGGGAGATGAATGAGCAGTTTTATCGAGACTATCAAAAGGGCATTTTGGACATTCGCGACTATCTCGCCTTCGCCCTTCAGCCCCTGGCGCAGATGAGCAGGGAAGAATTGTCGCTGCTGCACCGTCAGTTTATGGCTGAGGTGGTGCAACCCATGTGGCTGCCCCAGGCGGTAAGCCTTCTTCAGCAGCACCGCCGTCAGGGCGATTATCTGCTGGTGATTACATCGACAAACCGTTTTGTGGTGGAACCTATCTGTGCCAGACTGGGCGTCGATGATTTTCTTGCTACGGATCTGGTCGTCCACAACGGCCTTTATACCGGGGAGGTGGATGGCGAGCCTACCTTCAGAGAGGGAAAAGTTCTCCGCCTGCGAGCCTGGCTTGCCAAGACTAACCAAAACCTCGAGGGCAGTTACTGCTACACCGATTCCATCAATGACCTGCCACTGCTCGATGTGGTGGAAAACCCCGTTGCCGTCGATCCGGATGACAGTCTCGCCGAGGTGGCGCGTCAGCGGGGCTGGAAAATCATCAGCCTTAGGTCGTGAAAACCTGTGGTTGTCAAAAAGAGCAGACCGCGACTCGATGTTGAGATGCGTGGACGATACAATCCTGAAATTGCCGACCATGGCGAAAATGAAGGCAAAGTCTGACCATGTCCCTAAACTACCCCCAGATTGATCCTGTTGCTTTTGCCCTTGGACCCATCCAGGTGCACTGGTATGGTCTGATGTATTTATTCGGTTTTGGCGGCGCCTGGCTGCTGGCGATTCGGCGCAGCGACAGAGCCTGGTCGCCAGTGCATCGGCAGAAAGTCGAAGATCTTGTCGTCTACATGGCTTTTGGGGTCATTCTTGGCGGCCGCTTTGGCTACGTGCTTTTTTACAATTTTGATAAATGGCTGGCAGACCCGCTGTGGCTGCTGCGCATCTGGGAAGGCGGCATGGCCTTTCACGGCGGCTTGTTGGGGGTGATTGTGGCGATGGTCATTTTTGCTCGCCAGGTTCATCAGCCCATGCTGGCGATAGCCGATTTTGTGGCGCCTCTGGTGCCCATAGGGCTGGGGCTTGGCCGCATTGGCAACTTTATTGGCCAGGAGTTGTGGGGGCGGCAAACTGACGGTGCCTGGGGTATGGTATTCCCCCGCGACCCGGAGCAGCTGGCGCGCCATCCCTCTCAGCTTTATCAGGCCTTTCTTGAAGGTCTGGTGCTGTTTGTCATTCTGTTCTGGTTCAGTAAAAAACCGCGCCCAACAGGGGTCGTCAGCGGCTTGTTCTTGATGATTTATGGTCTGTTTCGCTTTGTGGTCGAATTTGCCAGGGAGCCGGACGCGCACATAGGCTTTGATGCCCTGGGCTGGCTGACCCGCGGCCAGCTGTTGTCGCTGCCCATGATCGTTGCGGGGGCAATCCTTATAGGCTACAGCCTGTGGCGTGATCATTCTAACAAAAAATCAGGGAACCCCTTGTCATGAAACAGTATCTTGAACTTCTCCGCCACGTAAGAGACCTGGGGGTGGCTAAAGGAGACCGCACAGGCACCGGCACAAGAAGTATCTTTGGCTATCAGATGCGATTTGACCTGGCTGAGGGTTTTCCCCTGGTCACCACTAAAAAAGTCCACCTCAAGTCCATTATCCATGAGCTGCTCTGGTTTCTTAACGGTGAAACCAATATTCGCTACCTAAAAGAAAATGGCGTCAGCATCTGGGATGAATGGGCTACCGATGAAGGCGAGCTGGGGCCGGTTTACGGCTACCAGTGGCGATCCTGGCCGACGCCGGATGGCGGCGCCATAGACCAAATCGCTGAAGTGGTTGAGCAGATAAAAGTGCGCCCCAACTCGCGGCGCCTGATGGTGTCGGCCTGGAATCCCGCCCAGCTGCCCGACGAAGGCGTATCCCCTCAGGAAAATGCCCGCCGTGGATTGATGGCGCTGGCGCCCTGCCACACATTATTTCAGTTTTATGTCGCCGACGGTCGGCTTTCCTGCCAGCTCTATCAGCGCAGTGCCGACATCTTTCTCGGTGTGCCCTTTAATATTGCCTCCTATGCCCTGCTCACTATGATGGTGGCGCAGGTGGCGGGCTTAAAGCCGGGGGATTTTATTCATACCCTGGGGGATGCCCATCTCTACAACAACCACGTTCAGCAGGCCGACGAACAATTGCAGCGCCAGCCGCTGCCGCTGCCGCAGATGAGGCTCAATCCGGCGGTGGATAATATTTTTGAGTTTAAATATGAAGATTTTGCATTGGAAAACT
Source organism: Porticoccaceae bacterium (assembly GCA_050175615.1). Taxonomy (GTDB): domain Bacteria; phylum Pseudomonadota; class Gammaproteobacteria; order Pseudomonadales; family Porticoccaceae; genus CAYXXZ01. The sequence goes on from JBFXIU010000005.1 coordinate 7,729, forward strand.
ATCAGAGTCACAGCCGTATTTCTGCGCCCATCGCGGTTTGAGGCGCGCGGATGATCTCGATTATCGTCGCCTGTAGTCGCAATTGGGTCATAGGAATCAATAACAGTCTGCCCTGGCGACTGCCGGAAGATCTGCGCCATTTCAAGAATGTCACCATGGGCAAGCCCATGATCATGGGGCGCAAAACCTTTGACTCTATTGGCATGGCGCTTCCTGGAAGAACCACGCTGGTGGTGACGCGGCAGCAGGATTGGCATCGGCAGGGGGTGCAGGTCTGTGCAACGATTGATGACGCTCTTGCTCAGGCGAGGCTGTGTCTGATGCCGGGGCAGTCGGAAGTGATGATCGTTGGTGGCGAGCAGATTTATCGCCAGTGCCTGCCGCAAGTGAAGCGTATTTATCTCACCCGGATCGAGATAGATGCTGATGGCGACGCTTTTTTTCCTGAGCTTGACCAGAGTCAGTGGCGGCAATTGGCCAGGGAAGAGGGTTATTCAGAGAGCGCGGGGCTCAGTTACTCTTTCATAACCCTTGAACGCGACTAGTCGCCCGTGATTGTGCGTGGTTGTGTGCGGCGTTGTTACGCAAGGTAACACGAAAGGGGTTTTCAGCGCTCAAAAAGTAATTTTTTTCGATCCTCATTGAATTCTCTTTTTTCCAAAGCCCATAATGCGAACCCTAACTCCATAAGTTGGTGTTGTCTCGTACTGTGCGGTTCAGGGACAACAACTTTTTTAAACCGCGTGATACCCAATCTGAGGGAAATATGAAAAATCATCGACTCAAAGTGATGGCGATGTCCGCAGTGCTGTCGACTGGTGTTTTGGCCGGCACAGCTTATGCTGCAGACGTGGACGATGCGCTTAAAGCCGGAGCTGATAAAGTGGCTCAGGCTCAAGCTTCACAAAAGCGCGTTGACACCATTGCCGATAAAACCTACGACATCCTCCAGGACTTCAAAACTGTCAACAAACAGATCGAGGGCTTGAGGGTTTATAACGCGCAGCTGGATCGGCAGATTGCCAACCAGGCGCAAACCATGAAGGATCTTGAAGAGTCCATGGCAAATGCGACGGAAATGGAGCGCCAGATTCTTCCCTTGACCTTGAAAATGCTGGACGCGCTCAAGCAGTTCGTCGAACTGGATCTGCCCTTCAAGAAGGATGAGCGCATCGCCGCCATCGACAAGGTGCGCGAGAATCTCGACAGCGATCGCTTCAGTGCCGCTGAGAAGTTCCGCCAGATTCTTGAGCTTTACGATATCGAAAGCCAGTACAGCCGCACCATAGATCAGTACGAAGGTATGGTTGATATCGATGGTCAAGAGCGCCAGGTGAGTTTTTTCCGTGTTGGCCGCATTGCTCTGATGTTCCAGACCAGCGACCAGAAAGTAACCGGCGTTTGGGATGCAGACAACAAAACCTGGGAAGAGGTTAACGATTTCCGTTCTGCGGTAGCCAAAGGCATTCGCATTGCCAAGAAACAGGCTGCTATCGATATCCTTACCCTACCCATTCCGGCTCCGGAGGCAGCACAATGAAAATGACATTTCGTAAACGGTGCCTGACCCTGGTTGCAGGCAGTTTGATGATGGCCGCCCCGGCGTTTGCTGTGGAGCAGGCCGCTTCCGTTGATGAGCTGATGAAGCTGATCAACAGCGCCAAGATCAACGAATCCAAAGAACACAAACAGCGTGAAGCCGAGTTTCTGAAAGCCCAGTCAAACCAGCAGGCGATTCTGGCGCAGGCTAAAGCCACTATGCGCAATGAAGAGGCTCGCAGTGACCAGCTGGAAAAAACATTCGATGAAAACGATCTTCAAATCGAAGCCCTGAGAAAGCAACTGGATGAACGCCTGGGTTCACTGAAAGAACTTTTTGGTCACCTGACGTCAACCGCTGGTGATGTTCGCGCCAACCTCAATCAGTCTATCGTCAGCGCTCAAATTCCTGGCCGCACCGATTTTCTTGACGGCCTGATCACCAAGATGAGCAGTGACACCAAACTGCCGAGTCTCGCTGAAATCGAACGCCTGTGGGCTGAGATGAGCCGCGAAATGGTTGAAAGTGGCAAAGTGGTTAAGTTCCCCGCTACCGTTGTCAAGGCTGACGGCGAGCAGGCAGAGCAGGAAGTTGTCAGAATTGGTGTATTTAACTTGGTCTCTGACGGCGCCTACCTGGATTACAGCGCCAAAAACGGCATTATCTCAGAACTGGCTCGCCAGCCTGCCGGAACCTCCGGCGCTGCAGCTCTTCAGAGCGCCAGCGATGGCTTTACCGGTGTCGGCATTGACCCCTCGGGTCCCAGTGGCGGCAATCTGTTGAAAGCATTGATCGACACTCCGACGCTGGTTGAAAAATGGCACCAGGGCGGTCTGGTTGGTTACATCATTACCGGTGTCGGTGTCATTGGTCTGCTGCTTGCCCTGTGGCGCTTCCTGGTGCTTGCCGGCATTTCCGGCAAAGTCAGCAGCCAGCTGAAAAGTACCACCGCACCCAACGAAAACAACCCCCTGGGTCGTATTCTCAAAGTGGGTAAAGACAATGCCAGTATGGATGCCGAGTCTCTCGAGCTGAAACTTCACGAAGCTGTGCTCAAAGAGCGTCCTGCCATTGAAGCCGGTCTCAACCTGCTGAAAATCATTGCCATGGTGGCGCCGCTGCTGGGTCTGCTCGGTACCGTAACCGGTATGATCGTGACCTTCCAGCAAATCACCATCTTTGGTGCAGGTGATCCCAAGGCCATGGCCGGCGGTATTTCCCAGGCGCTGGTGACTACGGTTCTCGGTCTCTGTGTGGCTATTCCTATCGTGCTGTTGCATACCCTGGTCAATGGTAGAGCGCAGCGTGTTCTGCACGTACTTGAAGAGCAAAGTGCTGGCATCATTGCGGAGAATGCAGAGGGTTAATCCATGTATGCACTGTACGATGCTTGGGAAGGTGTCCGTGACTTTATGGATCAGGGTGGCGTAGTTCTCTACGCCATCGCCATCCTCATCTTTGTCATGTGGACATTTATTTTCGAGCGAATCTGGTACTACAAGGTTGTACTCAACAAGGATATAGATCAAGCGCTCAACGCCTGGGAAGCTCGCAAGGAACGCAAGTCCAAGAGAGCCCACCAGGTACGTGAAGCCCTGATTTCAAAGGTCAGCGAGAAAATTGACCAGTCCATGCCGCTCATCAATACCATGGTTGCTATGGCGCCATTGTTTGGATTGTTGGGCACCGTGACTGGCATGATCTCGGTGTTTGAAATTATGGCGATCACCGGTGGTGGCGATGCCAAATCCATGTCGGCGGGGGTCTCCAAGGCCACCATTCCCACCATGTCGGGCATGGTCGCGGCGATTTCCGGTGTCTTTGGCTACACTTACCTTGAGCGGATATCCAATAGAGAGAAGCAACTTCTCGAAGACCATCTGACGATGGATCACTAATGTATGCGGATGAGAACTGACTATGCGTAACAGACAAGCGCGAGCGGAAGAGCAGGCGCAGGCCATTGACCTGACACCTATGCTCGACGTGGTGTTCATTATGCTGATCTTCTTTATTGTGACAGCATCTTTTATCAAGACTCCGGGCGTGGATGTCAGCCGCACTGAGGCTCTCAGTGCCGACAGCAAAAAAGCGGCCATACTTGTTGCCATCAACAGCAATAATGAGATCTGGATTGATAAAAACCAGGTTGAACCCGATGAAGTGAAGCTGCAGCTGATCCGTTTACACACCGAAAACCCCAAGGGTGGTCTCATCATCCAGGCAGATAACGCCTCCAGTGTCGAAACCCTTGGCGCTGTGGCGGACGCGGCTTTGGAGATCGGTCTTGTAGACATTGCAGTCTCCACACTGACGGAGTAAATAACAGCATGAATGTTACGTCGAGAATTGGCATTTCCTTTATTCCCGGTGTTTTGATTACCTTTGCGCTGCTGGTGTTGATGTACACCCTGATCGCAACCGGTAACCAGAAATTAGATGAGCAGCCTGCGCGTAAAATTGCTGACATCTTTCAGCCGGAACGTGAAGTGACTGTCAATGAGAAAGAAGTTAAGCCCGAGAAGCCGGAAGACGCCGAAGAGCCGCCACCGGATCTTCCCGATGTTAATGAAAAGTTTGATGTCCCCGAAAACGCGGTGAGCATGGCTGCTCCCAACCTGATGGGTGGTCTGGATATTGGTCTGGGTGGTGGTTTTGCTCGGGACAGCGACTATATTCCGGTCTATGTGCCCCAGCCCCAATATCCCCGTCGCGCTCAATCCCGGGGTGTCAGCGGCTACGCCGTAGTTCGAGTGATTATTACAACAACGGGTTCGGTGCGCGATCCTGTACTGCTGGAAGAGTCGCCAGAGAATTACGGTTTTGGCGCTGCGGCGGTGAGAGCTGCTGAAAAACTGAAATACAACCCCAGGGTTGTCGACGGTGTTCCCCAGGAAGTTCCAGGTGTACTGTATAAATTCTCATTCCAGATTGAGTGAGAACCTAATAGCCAAGCGTTGACATAATGATTGTCTGACCGCTGTAACGATAAATTGATTTTAGGGTTTGGATATGCAAAAAAATACCCTCGGCAAAAAGAGGCTTGCACAAAAAGCAATGGCGACATTGCTCCTTCCCCTTGCGATTGCTTCTGGTTCCGTGTTTGGCGCTGAAGAGAAAGAGCGGAAATACGATGACGTAAAGACGCAGCAGCGCCAGGCTGTTGGTCAGAAGTGCGGCAAGGTACTGGAAGGTGTTCAAGAGTTGACTGAAGCCGAAAACTGGGCTCAGGCTCAACGCACTCTTGAAGGTGCCCTCGGCTCCTGTACAACCAGCTATGAAAAATCTCAGGTTTACAACTTTTTAGGCTATGTTTACTACTCTCTTGATCGCTATAAAGATGCAGTTAACACCTATAAAAAGATGATCAACGAACCGGAGGTGGATGAACGCCAGGCGATTAACACCCGCTACACCGTCGCTCAGCTCTACCTTGTGCTGGAAGATTATCCTGCTGCTGCCCGCGAGCTTGAAGCCTGGATGCGGGTTTCCCCCATTGTTGGCTCCGATGCCAAAGTCCTCCTGGGACAGGCTTACTACCAAATGGGTCGCAAAAGCGATGCCTTAAAACTGGTAGAAGAAGCCATTAATGAACAGGAAGCCAAAGGCAACCTTCCCAAAGAAGGCTGGTGGAGCTTGCAACGGGTCATCTACTACGAGCGCAATGATTACAAGCGCGTGGTGGATATCCTTAAGAAGCTGATCGTCCACTATCCGAGTTTCAGCTACTGGCGTCAATTGGGTGGTATGTACTCTGAGCTTAATCAGAGCGTCAACCAGCTGGTTGCCACCGAGCTGACATACCTCGCCGGCAATCTGGATCAGGAAAAACAACTGGTTAGTCTCGCCTATATGTATATTGGCGCAGAAGCCCCTTTTATGGGCGCGCGCATCATTGAAAAAGGTATGAAAGAAGGAAAAATCGCTCGCACAGGCGAAAACCTGGAGGTACTGGGTCTTGCCTGGCAGCAGGGCGCTGATTCCAAAAAAGCCCTGCCTATTCTTGAAGAAGCGGCCAAGGCATCTGGAAAAGGTAGCCTCTATGCCCGGCTGTCTGGAGTTTACCTCGACCTCGATCAAAATGAGAAGTCAGTTGCTGCAGCCCGCAATGCCATCAAGCGCGGCGGCGTCAAGCGTATCGACATGACCTATATGAATCTTGGTAACGCCCTGATCAACCTTCACTGCTATAACGATGCCATCGCTGCATTCCGCAACGCTGCCAAGGATGACCGCAGTGCCAAATATGCACGGCAATGGATCGACTATGCCGAAAAAGAAGGTGATCGTCGCAGCAAGTTGATTGAAAGTGGCGCCAAAATCAGCGGTTGTAAAAAAGTTTAATAAAATAAAAACAAAGCTCACACTGAAACCCCGCCCTTATCCGGCGGGGTTTTTCTTTTTAAGGCGCAGGCGTCACGACCTTTGTTTATTGTGATTTCGAAGTAGATTATCTTCACATGGAATGACGAACAACTGTGGTTGCTCATAAACTGTTCAGTGCAGGTAACCATAAGTTGCCGGTTGGTCTGCAGAGGGATTGCCAGTGCAGCTTAAAAGGATCTTGGCGGACGAATACAGCGGGTTCTCAGGGAACGCGGTTACAAAGTTGGTGGTTGATTCGACTCTGATTGTCGATGACCGTGGCACTGCAGACGACGGCGCTGAAAAGAAACTTCTTCCCTGGTTCTGTATGGTGGTTGTCGACATTAAGGAAGCTCTGATTAATTCTGTTTTCGTCACTCCTGCGCAGGCGGGAGTCCAAAAAAATCAACGAATTACAGATTCCCGCCTGCGCGCACTACTGTCCGGAGTATTTCACGCCGTCATTCCTGCGAAGGAATGTCACCCTCGACCTGATCGGGGGCAGGAATCCCTAATCGAAACCAGCTGAACACCAGGACATACGTGTGCAGTAGCCCAGTAAAGCGGTAAATCAGCTGATTTTTCAACACTATTAGCAGCCTGAGGGACTACCCTGAAAATCGTCCTAGGTTCCTGCCTGCGCAGGAACGACAGCTTTCGTTTAGGTCTCTAGGTGGTCAGAACCACTCAACTTCCTTACTATTTCAGGCTTAAGGAAAGCAGCCTCTATTTATTGCGGACAGTAGTGCGCCTGCTCGGGAATGACATTCATCAGAGTTTCCTTAAGTCAAATGACGAGATGGTGGTAAATTTGACCGGCGGTACGCCAGTGGGCGATAAGATCAGGCGCTGGGTTCACGAAAATGGCTGCCACTTTGCAGAACAGCCCCAGCTATCAATTGCCATAACCCTTCATTCCGGCGACCAGAACAAGCTCCTCGAGTTGGCACAGCTTTTTGAGAATATTGTGATAAGGGGGCGGCGCGAGTCTGTCCCCGGTCATAAATACATCTGTTCAAGGACGGCAATCGCCTTAATGCGTTTGGCAGGAGCCTTGTCGAGAGTATGGCGTTGATCATGGTAAAAGGGGTTCGAGCTCAACTCGTTTAGGGTGCTGAGTGAATCAATTTAAGTTCTGCCAAAAAACCGCCAGTGCTTGGTGGCGGTTTTTTGGCTAGAGCCTGTACAGACCTAATACTGCAATGCTACAGCTGGGACAAATCGCGAACAGCGCCTTTGTCGGCGCTGGTGGCCAGTTTGGCGTAGGCGCGCAGGGCTGCAGATACCTGGCGTGGGCGCTTGGCGGCGGGGTGCCAGCCGAGGTTGTTTTGTTCTTCCCGTCTTTTTGCCAGTTCTTCATCGCTGATCACGATTTCGATGGTGCGGTTGGGAATGTCGATGCGAATTTCATCGCCCTCTCTCACCAGGCCAATATTGCCGCCAGAAGCGGCTTCGGGAGACACGTGACCGATAGAAAGACCTGAAGTGCCGCCGGAGAAACGGCCATCGGTAATCAGGGCGCAGGCTTTGCCCAGTCCCTTGGATTTGAGGTAGCTGGTGGGGTAGAGCATTTCCTGCATGCCGGGGCCGCCTTTGGGACCTTCGTAGCGGATCAGCACAACGTCACCTTCCTTAACCCTGTCGTTGAGAATGTCGTCAACAGCGGCATCCTGGCTTTCGCAGATATGGGCGGGGCCGGTAAAGGTTAGGTTTGAATCGTCCACACCTGAGGTTTTAACCACGCAGCCGTCCGGTGCAAGGTTGCCATAGAGCACGGCAAGGCCGCCTTCCAGGCTATAGGCAGATTCCAGGCTGCGAATGCAACCGTTATTGCGGTCGGTATCCAGGGATGGCCAGCGGGTGGCCTGACTGAAGGCGGTTTGCGTGGGGATACCCGCGGGGCCCGCTTTGAAAAAGGTGCGCACCTCTTCGCTGGGTGATCTGGCGAGATCCCAAATATCGAGAGCCTCCTTGAGTGTGCTGGAATGGACTGTCGGCAAATCAGTATGCAGTAATGCGGCGCGATCCAATTCCCCTAGAATGCTCATAACGCCACCAGCGCGGTGGACATCTTCTATGTGATAGAGCGGTGAATTGGGCGCGACCTTGCACAACTGCGGAACTTTGCGACTGAGGCGATCAATATCCGCCATGGTGAAGTCGACTTGCCCTTCCTGAGCCGCAGCTAGCAGATGAAGAATGGTATTGGTGGAGCCGCCCATGGCAATATCCATGGTCATGGCGTTTTCAAAAGCCTCGAAACTGGCGATGGAGCGGGGCAAAACCGAATAGTCGTCCTCTTCGTAATGGCGTTTGGCCATTTCGACGATCAGCTGGCCGGCGCGCTCAAACAGGGTTTTGCGATCGGCATGAGTGGCCAGTACAGTGCCATTGCCGGGCAGGGATAAACCCAGTGCCTCAGTGAGGCAGTTCATGGAGTTGGCGGTAAACATGCCGGAACAGGAACCGCAAGTGGGGCAGGCGGAGCGTTCGTACTCCTCTGCATCCTCGTCGCTCACGGCCGGATCCGCCGCCTTAACCATGGCGTCGATCAAATCCAGCTTATGCTCAGAGAGTTTGGTTTTGCCTGCTTCCATGGGGCCGCCGGAAACAAAAACCACGGGAATATTGAGGCGCATGGCGGCCATCAGCATGCCCGGAGTGATTTTGTCGCAGTTGGAAATGCACACCAGGGCGTCGGCGCAGTGGGCGTTGACCATGTATTCCACAGAATCGGCGATGATGTCCCTGGAGGGCAGAGAGTAGAGCATGCCGTCGTGACCCATGGCGATGCCGTCGTCCACGGCGATGGTGTTGAATTCGCGGCCAATGCCGCCGGCCTTGGCAATTTCTGCCGCCACCAGCTGACCCATATCCTTTAGGTGAACGTGGCCTGGTACAAATTGGGTAAAGGAGTTGGCGATGGCAATGATGGGCTTATGAAAGTCGTCATCTTTCATCCCCGTGGCGCGCCACAGGGCTCGGGCGCCCGCCATATTTCTGCCTTTGGTGGACGTGTGAGAACGGTAAGTTGGCATTGGGTGTTTCCCGTGCTGTCTGTTAATCGAGGAACATAAGGATAACAGAGGAGGCGACCAGGCTGTAGGGTTTACTGGCCAAGTGTTTACTGGCCAAGGAAATCGTCGACATGGCTGATGTGTGTCAATACAGCCATTTGCGGATAGCGGGATGATTAGGGCTTAATCCACACGAAGGAAGTTCAGATGATTAATTATGTTCAAGGTGATATTTTGCAAAGCAAGGCTCAATTGATTGGCCATGGTGTTGCGCCCAATGACAATTTTGGCCAGGGGCTGGCATTGTCACTGAGGGAGCGCTGGCCAGCGATGTATAAAGATTTCAGGCATTTTTGCCAGACACAACATCCAAAAGCCGGAGAATTGTGGGTGTGGGCGGGCGCCGATGGGGTTCGCATTGCCAACCTGTTTACTCAGGAGGCGGCTTATGGTCACGGCGAAAAGCCTGGCAAGGCATCTACAGCCCATGTCAATCACAGTCTGCGGGGGTTGCGCAAGGAAATAGAGAGGGAAGGGGTTAGCAGTGTCGCCCTTACCCGTTTGGCTACTGGTGTTGGCGGCCTGGAATGGAGTGAGGTCAAGCCGCTGATCGAAGCTCAACTCGGGGATCTTGGCGTCGCTGTCGAGGTCTACGAAACCTATATTCCCGGACAGGCCGCTGTATAACAGGCGGCATAAGGAGTTAAACCATGGCAGCTATTCCCCATAACTACAGGGTTAGCGCGCGAGCCGGGGCGGAAAGTCCGGTGGCGCTGCGCACCGAAGAAGGCGCGGAGTTGGCTTGCGCCGCGCCGGTGAATTTTGGTGGTGAGCCTGGAGGGCAAAGCCCGGAGCATTTGCTCACAGAGGCTGTAGCCGGTTGTTTTATTCTCACCTTCAGAGCGATTGCCGCAGCATCCAGGGTGCCCTGGCAAAGTCTTGCCTGTGAGGTTGTCGGCACCCTTGACAAGGTTGGGCACAAGCTGCAGTTCACTGAATTTACAGTGAATGCGGTGTTGACCATCGCCGATCCTGAGCATAAAGAGAAAGCCCACTCGCTACTGGCTAAAGCGGAACAGAACTGCCTGATCAGTAACAGTCTGTCGTGCCCGGTTCATCTCGATAGCCGAGTTGATGTCTCGGGTTAGCATGCGGATGAATACTCCCTCTGATACAAGGTTTGCGTGGCGCAGTTGACTATTCGGGCGCTCAATAACCAATGTTTCTGCGTCAGTCTCGATGATGATGCGCTGAGCGCGGCGCTTGAGTCAGAGCTGGGTTCGCCCGGACTCTCCCTGTTGGTCAGGGAGCGCTGTCCATTCCTGTTTTCAGCGCGCCCCTTGTTTGTCAGCCCTCAGCATATGGCGGCCATGACGGCGGTAATTACCGCCATTGAGTCCGTGGTGGCGCTGCCTGCCTGGCGGGAAATGATTCTCTCTCAGGCGGAAGCAATTGCCAGGGAGGGTTCGGGCGCCAAGGGGGTGTTTTTGGGCTATGACTTTCATGCCAATGAAAATCGTCTGGGGCTGATTGAAATCAACACCAATGCCGGTGGCGCCATGCTCAATGCCATTTTGGCGAGGGCGCAGCGCGCTTGCTGTCCAGAAGTGGCGGATGCTGGCGCTACTCGGGCGGCTGTCGGGCAACTGGAGGAAGGTATTGTCGCCATGTTCCGCAACGAATGGCGGCTGTCGAAGCCGAATCGCCCCTTAAGCGCGATTGCCATTGTCGATGAAACCCCTCGGCAGCAGTACCTCTATCCAGAATTTATCCTTTTTCAGCAGCTTTTCCAGCGCCATGGCATTACGGCGGTGATCGCCGCCCCGGAAGAGCTTGAGCTCTCTGGCGGGGCGCTCTGGTATGGCGACAGGCAAATCGACCTGGTCTATAACCGCCTCACGGATTTTCTTCTGGAACAGCCGGCGCATGCCGCATTGCGCCAAGCCTATCTGGAGAGCGCCATGGTGCTGACGCCCCATCCCCAGGCTCACGCCCTCTATGCCGACAAGCGCAATCTTGCCCTGCTCACCGATGCCTCCGCATTGGAATCTCTGGGCGTGGCGGAAAATACCAGGGAGATATTGCTGGCGGGCATTCCCCATACGCAAGTCGTGAATCCCAGCCATGCCGAACGGCTCTGGGCGCAGCGGCGCCGCCTGTTTTTCAAGCCGGCGTCCGGTTACGGCAGCCGCGCCGCCTATCGTGGAGAAAAGCTCACCAGGCGGGTTTGGCAACAGATTCTTGATGGCGATTATGTCGCCCAGGATCTGGTGTTGCCCGGAGAGCGCGCTATCGGGGATGGCGACAGCGACACACTGAAATTTGATCTGCGTAATTATGTTTACGATGGCCAGGTGCAGTGGGTGGCGGCGCGACTCTATCAGGGGCAGACCACTAATTTCCGCACCCCGGGAGGCGGCTTTGCGCCCGTCTATATTGCGCCGTCTTTGCGGAATGTTGAGCGCTGTTAGGCGGGTATTAGGTTCCCCTGAATACCAACAACTGATTGTTGGCGGGCATGGCGTTGTCTTCCTCAAGGCTGAAACCGATATCCTCCGCCAGGCCGATAATATCTTCAATGTCGCGAATTCCCTGGTGGGGAGCCTGGGTTTTTAGCCAGCCGTCAAATGCCCTGTTGCTGTCGGTGGTGAATTTTCCACCGTATTTGAACGGCCCGTAAATGGCGAGGGTCGCCGGTTGTTGGGCAGTGCGGCCAATGCCTTCAAACAGATTGATGACCGCATTCCAGGGCATTATGTGGCAGGTGTTGGCGGTGAAAAAGCCGTCAAATGTGGAGGTCGGCCAGCGCCCATTGACATCCAGGGTCAATGGCTTGAGAAGGTTGGCCGCCGGGAACTCTTCGAGCCAGGCATGGATACCGGCAATGTTTTCACTTCTGTCACTGGGCTGCCACAACAGGTGCGTGAGGGCAGGGGCAAAGTAAACCGCATGCTGGCCGGTGCCACTGCCAATTTCCAGAACGTTGGTGGTGTTGGCAAAGACCCGCTCAAGAATAGCCAGTATAGGGCGGCAATTATTGGCGCAGGCCTGGGAAAAAGGTTTGATCGCGGCCATTCAGGTTTCGGCGTCCCGAGTAAAAACCCATTCGTTGTGAGTGGACATGGCGGGATTATAGCGGTAGCCGCCGTGGTCAAATTGCTTGATGTCTTCAGGGTTTTCCAGGCGGTGGCGAATAATATAGCCCGCCATCATCCCCCTGGCTTTTTTCGCATAGAAGCTGATGATCTTGTATTTTCCGCCCTTCCAGTCTTTAAATACTGGGGTGATCACTTCTGCGCGCAACTTCCTGACCTGAACGGCTTTGAAGTATTCGTTGGAGGCCAGGTTGATTAAGGTGGCTTTTTTGTCCTTGGCCAGTTGTCGGTTGAGTGCATGGGTCAGCTGCTCTCCCCAAAACTCATAGAGATTGGAGCCTTTGCTGTTGGCAAATTTGGTACCCATTTCCAGGCGGTAGGGCTGCATTAAATCCAGCGGGCGCAACAGGCCGTAAAGCCCGGAGAGAATGCGCAGGTGATCCTGTGCCCATTCCAGTTGTTGCTGGGAAAGCGTCTCGGCTTCCAGCCCTGTATAGACATCGCCTTTAAAGGCCAACAGCGCCTGTTTGGCATTGCTCGGGCTGAAGGGGCGCGACCACTCCAGGTAGCGACCAAAATTGAGGTCGCCGAGCTTGGCGCTGATGCCCATGAGTTCCGACACCTGCGGGGGTGTAAGCTCACGAAGTTCGTCAATGAGAGTTTCCGCCTCATCGAGAAAATCGGGCATGGAAAACGTCGCAGTGGTTGGCGTTTTTTCGTAGTCCAGGGTTTTTGCTGGAGAAATAACAACAATCATTTCAGTCTGCGTATCGTCTCGGTGGATTGACCTGATGCTTTGAGCATAGCGTTACCATGTAAATTCTGCGCCTATATAAAGCCCGCGGGGTTCGCCGGGGAAATAGCGATCACCGCCGAAACTGGTGTAGTCTGCCCGCTCCGCATAGCGGCGGTCAAATAAATTGGTAACCCGCGCGCTGAGGGTCAGGCTGGGCGAAACCGCGGTACGACCGCGCAGGTTGACAATATCATGGCCGGAGTAGGCGTTGAGATTTTCCGGGTCGGTGTAATAGCTGCCCACATGCTGCCATTCCATCTCAATACGACTGGCTTCCAGGGGGTTCCAGCCCAGGAGCAGGGTGCCGAAGTGCCTGGGCGCAGTGTCGATATCGTTGCCGTCAATATTAATCCCGGACAGTATTTCCCGGTAGGCGTATTCGTGGCGGGCTTCAGTGGCCGTCAGGGTCACATCCAGGGTTCGGGAGAGCTGGTAACTGAGAGCCAGTTCAATGCCGTAGTGGCGACTTTTGCCATCACTGAGGGTAAAAAAGTCGACATCGCGGAAAATCAGGTTGTCCTTTTCCATGGCATAGGCAACCAGTTCATAGCGGAAGTCGCCGCCAGTGTTGCGAAAACCAAGTTCAATGCTGTCGAGACGTTCGGAATCCAGATCCGCGACCTGCTGCTGGCGCTGCAAGCGGTACAGCTCCACTGCCTGGGGTGCTCTGAAGCCCCTGGCGATATTGGTGAAGACCAGATCGGTTTCGGTGAGCTGGTATTGAATGCCCACCTTGGGACTCCAGTTGTGAAAATAATCAACGCGGTCTGCCGGCCTGGTGTAGCGGCAGCCGCCAAAACCGCAGGGCGTGCCATCGTCCCTGGTGCGGCCGTCGGGCATGCGGTTGTCGTAATCGTAGCGAATCATTTCATAGCGCAGGCCGAGGGAGATATCCCAGCGTGGCTGTGGCTGCCAGTCCCACTGTAGGAAAGGCGTTGCCTGAATGGCGTCGACCTCGTAGTCGTAGTGAAAGCCGAGGGGAATGGTTTCCTGAAGAAAGGCAGACCCCGGCGTAGGCTGTGTTTGATACTGCTTCAGCCAGCCGCGCACCAGCTCCACATCCAGGCCGCTGGTCAGCCGACTGTTATCGTAATACTGGTAAAAAGCGGTTTGCACTCCCGCACTGCGCTGGCCGTTTTCCTCAATGGGTGTGCCCGGTAAAAAATGCTGGAAAAAAACCATGCTGCTGACGCGGGCGTAGGGGGTTATCACCCAGGCGGGTTCTGCGCTGCTATCTTCAAATCGGCTCCACAGGCGCATTGCCCAGGCGTCCCTGTAGGCTTCGGGATTGGCGTTGGTTTTACTGAGCGCGCGATCCTTGTAGGCATCAGGGCCTTCAATGTAGCCTGCGGTTTCCTGGTTGAGATTAATCAGTGTCATTCCAGAGGTGATGTTCAGGGCGGTGGTTTGAATGCGGTGGCGAAGACTGAGCTTTTGTTGATCGACACCGGCGTCGTTGCGGTAACCGCCCTCGCTGCTGCCGGTAAAAGCCATGGCCAGGGTTTCACTGCCGCTGCTGAAACTGAAACGACCATAATTGTTGGCGCCCCCTTCCAGGCCTATGCGGGGCGCGCTGTTAAAAGACGCCGGTTCGAGAATATTGATGACCCCGTGCAGGGCATTGGATCCGAAGAGGGCATTGCCGGGTCCGCGAACCACCTCAATGCTTGCGGCCTGTTCGCTGTGGCTTTCGAAGAGTTCATTGACATTGCAAAAACCTGCCGGGCGCAGGGGGATTCCGTCTTCAGCAACAAGAAAGCTACCGCAGGCGCCAGCGCCGGATAATACCGGGGAGCGGATCGCTGGCAGATACTCCTGGCCGTTATTGCGGTGCAGATTGACTCCGGGCAGGCGGGAAAGCGCCTCCTGAATATGAATAGCGCTCACCATATCCAGCGCCGATGAATCCAGCGCAGAAATACTGCCAATCACGCTGTCTGAGGCCACAGGAATACGAAGGGCGGTAACATTGACTTCCTGCAACTCGTCTGCGGAAATGGTTGTGGAGATAGACCCTGCCAATAGCGCGGCCATGAGGCTTAGGGGACTGATTTTTGCCATGAAAATGGTTTAACTCCTTTCTGCGAAGCTGTTGTGTGAATGTATTGTTATTTTTATGGTCAATTGTATGGATTGAGAGTCTGTGTCGATACATGGTGTATTCTTATATCAGCAGGTGATGGCGACAAGCCATACAACAAAGGCGGCGGATCGTGCGGCCTGGTTTTGCTTACACTGACGGATATCATGAAACGAATTCGAGATTATACCCCAGAGCCGGAGGAGCTACAGCTATGTGGACGAGCATAAAAAAACAAAAACTTCTTGTTGTTGCCGGTATGGCCTTGCTGCTTTCAGGGTGCGCGGTCAACCCGGTTACCGGGAAGAGCGAGCTATCCCTGATATCCCCCGAACAGGAAGTGGCCATAGGCGCAAAAAACTATCAGCCCTCCCAGCAGGCTCAGGGAGGGCGCTATTACATAGATCCTGAAATTCAGGCCTATGTCTCCCAGGTAGGGCGCAAGCTGGCGGCTGTCAGTGATCGAGCCGGCCTGCCCTATGAATTTGTGGTGCTCAACAATCCAGTGCCCAATGCCTGGGCGCTGCCCGGTGGCAAAATTGCCATTAATTCCGGGCTGTTGGTACATTTGGAAGACGAAGCTCAGTTGGCCGCAGTGCTTGCCCACGAAATTGTTCACGCTGCGGCTCGCCACGGAGCCAGCCAAATGTCCAGGGGCACACTTTTCAATGTTGGCACCCAGATCGCAGGCATCGCCTCGCAGAAGGCCGGTTATGGCAGTCTCGGCGGTGTGGCGGCTCAGCTGGGCTCGGCAGCCTGGATGGCGCGCTATGGTCGCGACGACGAGCTCGAGTCCGATGCCTATGGCATGGTTTACATGAGTCGCGCCGGCTATGATCCCTACGCGGCAGTGGAGTTGCAGGAGACATTTGTCAAACTCAACAGCAGCCGTCAGCAGGATTTTATCAGCGGCCTCTTTGCCAGCCACCCGCCCTCCCAGGAACGGGTCAATCGCAACCGGGAAAAAGCGGCGGCTCTGGGGCAGGGAGGGATTCGCAACAGGGATCTTTATCAGAAAAAAATAGCCCAGTTGAAAAAGGATCAGCCAGCCTATGAAGCCGAGCAAAAGGCCATCAAAGCCTTGAATGACAAGCAACCCGACAAAGCCCTGGGCTATCTCGATGAAGCCATTCGTGTGCAGCCGCGAGACGGTTATGCCTGGGAGTTGCGCGGCCATGCCTGGGAAATGAAAGGCGACGAGGACAAGGCGCAGCAGGCGTTTACTACCGCCATCAGCAAAAATCCTGACTATTTCAGCCATTATCTGGCCAGGGGTGTCCTGCTTTACAAGAATGGCAAGAAAACCCAGGCGCGCCCCGACCTGCAAAAAAGTTATGATCTGCTGCCCACCAATACGGCGAGTTATTACCTGGGCGAAATGGCCTATAGCGCCGGCGACAGCCAAAAAGCGCTGGGATTCTATCAACAGGCTGCACAATCTGACACCGCCATGGGCAAAGATGCCCGGCAAAAGATGGTGCGCCTGGAGCTGGCTCAGTCGCCCCACAAGTATATTCCGGGGCAAGCCTACGTTGGCAGAGACGGTTATCTCCGGGTTGTTATTCAGAATCAGAGCGGCGTTGAAGTCACCAATGTGATTGTTGAGTTGGTCGAAATGCGCAGCGCTTTTGCCATCGCGAGTCAGCGACAATTTCGTGGGCCGGCAGCGTTGATTGCAGGTCAAAAATGGACTCTGAATACAGGGATTGGCCCCTTTGCCGATGCTAACGATGCCAATAGGTTCCGTGTCCAGGTTATTTCTGCCAAAGTGCGCTAAGGTCTCAATTATTGTTGTTTAAGGAGCTGGAAACGTGTCCGTTGCCGAAATATTAAAACAGAGGGTTTCAACCAGGGCTTTTATGCCAAAACCCGTGCCCAAACGCATACTTGAAGAAATTCTTGCTCTGGCGCTACAGGCGCCGTCAAATTGCAATGTCCAGCCGTGGAATGTTTATGTGGTCTCTGGTCAGACATGCAAAAACCTTGGTCGGGAACTGGTTGCAGTGGCGGGCAGTGGCCAGGCGCCGAATCCGGATTTTCCATGGCAGGGTGTTTATGAAGGCGCCCTTCGCGAGCGTCAAATTGGCGCTGCCCAAGCCCTCTATGGCGTTCTTGGCATTGACCGTGGGGATCGGGAAGCGAGAAAACAGGCGATGCTGAAAAATTTTGAATTTTTTGGCGCACCCCACGCCATGTTTTTTGTGATGGAAAAATCCCTGCAGATAAATGGCGCTGTGGATTTGGGTATCTTTGCCCAGACAGTCGCCTTGTTGATGGCGGAGCGGGGAATTGACAGTTGTCTACAGGGGGCGTTAGGACAGTTTCCCGATCCGGTCCATGCCTGTTTGGGGATACCCAAGAGCCAGGGTGTCCTTTTTGGTATGAGTTTTGGTTATAGCGATGACAGCCACCCTGCCAATGCGGCCAGAACAGTCAGGGAGCCTTTGGATACGCTGGTCAGATTCGTCGATTAGGCTCCCTTTCTCCAAGCGCAGTGCTATCTATGCTCTTTGGGTTGTTATGGCATTCCGCAATAAAATCGACTCGGTGCAGAGGCAATGGCCGCGCCTATCCTTTGGCGGGCATGGAGCAGTGCATGACTTCCACACGTAAGGCCTTGAGGACATCGTTTCGAGTCACCAGACCCACGAGCTTGCCATCCTCCACCACGGGGTAGACTTTGGGCTTGTCCCGTCCCATGGTGCGCGCCAGGTCTACCACCGAATCTTTGGGCGTCAAACACAGGGGGCTGCGACTCATGACCTCATCCACAGAAGGGTTGCCTTCACAGAAATAACTGGTTTCCAGCATGCTGTGAATGCAGTCCTGTTCGGAGATAAAGCCCACCACCCTGCGGTTGTCATCAATGACGGGCATTCCAGTGGTTTTATGTTTGGTGAGGATTTCGACAACATCAATCAGCAGCTGACCTGCGCGCGCATGTACAGGGTCGTGCTGCATAATTTCTTCAATCGTATGTTTGGCCATGGCGACTACCCCTGCTGGTTTGCAGCTGTTGATATCAACCTATATGCAAAAGATAGCTCCTTTAGCTGACAATTGCTAACAGGAAAAATGCTTTCGATTGGCGCTGGGCGCCATCGCTTTCCTGGGGTGCGGAAACAACAGTTTTTCTGTGTTTTTGGAATCCCGTTGAACGGACGGCCAGGCTGGATCAGACTCCAGCCTGGCGTCTTTGTTAGAGGTAGGAGCAGATGTAATCAGTAACCTGGTGAATCGCCAGTTGGAACTTGGCGTTGCCTGGTACATTAAAGGATTGGCCGCCGCGCACTTCCTGCCAGTCCTCAGAACCCGGAAGTTTTACCAGCAGGTAGCCGGATGTGATTTCCATGAGTTCCGGTTGAGCCGTGCCAAACTCATACTCCCCAGGCAGCATGATACCCAGGGTTTTAACGCTGCCGTCGCTGAACTCTACAGCGCGGCTGGTGACCTTGCCGTCAAAATACACATTGGCGGCTTTAGTGACACTGACATTGGTAAATTTGTCCATGATTCTCCTGGTTACAAAGGTGAGTTGTATAAACGGTTAGGGTGGGCAGGGCAAGGTCAGAGTGTTGGGCTCGGCTTCATCGACACTCTTCTGGCAGCTTTTTCAGCGGTTTCTCAGCAGGTTGTTATCGGCGAACAGCCCCTGAACAGCCAGTTTGTACTGGCGATACATTTCATCGCCATGGCTTACGGTAATACCCAGATCCCGAAGAAGCCCATCCTCAAGTCCGTAGATCCAGCCGTGAACGGACAGTTTCTGGCCTCTGTCCCAGGCATCCTGAACCACTGTGGTCTGGCACACACTAAATGCCTGCTCAACCACATTGATTTCACAGACTTTGTCACAGAGGGTATGGTGGTCGTTGATGGCTTCCAGCTGTTTGTAATGTTTGTTTTGAGCATCCTGGACGTGGCGCAGCCAGTTGTCGATAAGGCCGAGCTTGTCGTTGCGCACGGCGGCGTGGACACCGCCGCATCCGTAATGACCTACCACAAAAACATGTTTTACTTTGAGGTAGTCAACGGCAAACTGGAGCACAGACAGACAGTTGAGGTCTGAGTGAACAACAACGTTGGCGACATTGCGATGAACAAAGAGTTCGCCGGGAAGCATGCCGAGAATTTCATTGGCGGGAACCCGGCTGTCGGCACAGCCTATCCACAAATACTCGGGGCTTTGTTGCTCGGACAGTTTTTGGAAAAAATCGGGGATTTTGTCGGTAATCGACGCAACCCAGGCGCGATTTTTGGCGAAAAGTTCGTCCATTCTCTGCTCCTGCTGGGATTGTAGCTGCGAACCCGGGAATTGGGCGATTAAGAGTAAAAGGCTTTGGTGAAAATATCAATTGCAACATTAAAAGAGGGGAAAATTAGCGCATGTCCATAAGGGTCTGATAGCGGTTTCGAATTGCTCCCCTTCACCCTTATAATGCGACCCTAACCAACAACAATTAAACGCGACATCATGGCATTTCTTCACCGTTTGAGCAGGGGTATCGATTGGGTTACCGAGCTGATGGGCAATGTGGTTGCCTGGCTTTCCCTGGTGCTTATTGTCAATACAGTTATCCTGGTGCTCATGCGCTATTTCCTGGGCGGTGGCTCCATTGCTCTTCAGGAATCCATGACCTACATTCACGGCACCCTGTTTATGCTGGCGATGGCCTTTACCCTTAAAAAAGGGGGGCATGTGCGCGTCGATGTCTTCTATCGTCAGTTCAGCCCCAAAACCCAGGCGCTTGTGGATGTGGTGGGCACGCTGATCTTTCTCCTGCCGGTCAGTGTGATGATTTTCGCGATGTCGCTGGACTATGTCGTCAACAGCTGGGCAATTCGCGAGGGTTCCACGGAAAGTGCCGGGTTACAGCTGGTTTACCTGCTTAAGTCCCTTTTGCTGGTGTTGCCTGTTACCCTGATGGTTCAGGCTGTGGCTGAGGTGATCAAAAACAGTTTATTTTTCCTGGGCAAAGGTGGCTCCCACACCGACGAGAAGGTGGAGTTGCTGTAATGGTCGAGTTTATCCCGTTGCTCATGTTTGCCGTCGTCTGCCTGTGCTTGCTGGCTGGCTATCCTGTCGCTTTTACCCTCAGCGGTGTCGCGCTCCTTTTTGCCGGTGTCGGCATGGCGACTGGCCATTTTGATATGGCCTTTCTGCACGCCTTGCCCAACCGATTGTATGGCACCATGGTGAATACGACATTGATTGCGGTGCCTCTGTTTATTTTTATGGGGGTGATGCTTGAGAAATCCAGGCTAGCGGAAGACCTGCTGGAAAATATGAGCAAGCTGTTTGGCTCCCTCAGGGGTGGTTTGGGAATATCTGTTGTGCTGGTGGGAACCCTGTTGGCGGCGAGCACGGGCATTGTTGGCGCAACCGTGGTCACCATGGGGCTGATGTCGCTTCCAAGCATGATCAGGAAAGGCTATTCCCCAGCATTGGCAACCGGCACAATTTGCGCCACTGGTACCCTGGGTCAGATTATTCCCCCCTCCATTGCCCTGGTGCTATTGGGGGATATTCTTTCCACGGCCTACCAGCAGGCTCAGCTCGGAATGGGCGTTTTTACCCCGGATACGGTTTCCATAGGCGATCTTTTTGTTGGCGCCATCATTCCAGGGCTGCTGTTGGTGGTGTTTTATCTGCTCTATATTTACGGCTACGCCCTGCTTCGTCCTGGCAATGCGCCGGCGGAACCTGAGGGGGAGCGGCTGCCTGTTGTGAAGATCCTGGAGCCATTGCTGCCGCCCGTTGTGTTAATTTTTGCCGTACTCGGCTCTATTATTTCAGGCATTGCCACGCCCACCGAAGCCGCCGGTGTGGGCGCTCTGGGTGCGACACTGCTCGCCCTGGTAAAGCGGCAGCTTAATCTGAAACGTTTGCGTGACGTGATGTCGTCCACCACCGAAGTGACCGCGATGGTATTTATGATTCTCATCGGTGCGGCGGTGTTTTCACTGGTATTTCGCGGTTTTGGCGGCGAGGAGCTGGTTTCCGATCTTTTGGCGCAGATTCCCGGCGGCGTGGTGGGTGCTACCCTGGTGGTGATGCTGATTATTTTCGTGCTGGGCTTTATTCTCGACTTTATCGAAATCACCTTTGTGGTGGTGCCTATAATAGCTCCGGCGCTGTTGGCAATGGGCGTTGATCCGGTGTGGCTGGGAATTATGATTGCCATCAACCTGCAAACCTCTTTCCTGACACCACCTTTTGGTTTTGCGCTGTTCTATTTGCGTGGCGTTGCCCCACCCTCGGTGCTGACTTCGGATATTTATCGCGGGGTGGTACCCTTCATTGCACTCCAGGTGGCATTATTGGCACTTCTGGCACTGTGGCCGGAACTGGCTACCTGGCTACCCGAAAAACTCTTGGCGTGAACAGACTCGATTAAGGATGGAAACGTGACTTCATCAATACATACGCCTGCGGCGCCCAACGGCGATCTGGCTTTACAAGTGCTTGCCCTGCCCAAGGATACCAACGCCTATGGCGACATTTACGGTGGCTGGGTGCTGTCGCAAATGGATCTGGCGGGCATGGTGCTGGCCAGAAGAACCTCCGGTGGCAAGGTCGCTACGGTCGCCGTTGGTGGCATGGGTTTTTTGAGACCTGTTCCTGTGGGGGCGGTGGTCAGCTGTTACGCCAGCCTTATCGAAACGGGGCGCACATCCATGCATATCAGTGTCGAGGTGTGGATCGAATCGGAAGCTCTCGATGAACCGGCCAAGGTTTCTGAGGGAGATTTTTGGTACGTGGCCATTACCGCTGATGGCAAAACCAGGCCAATCAAGAAGAGCTGATCTCTTGCCGGTTACTCTGCGGCGTAAAGCCGGAATGAAACCGCTTCCTTGCCGGGGTCGATAATTTCCAGCTCCAGTTTTATTGGTTGCCTGCTGGGCATTGAGGTGACGCCGCGGAGCTCGCCGTGCAGATACTCCTGGGGAACAAAGGTGCGCTGAGCCACGACACTGCCTTGAAGATTTTCAAATACCAGGGTCAGATTTGGAAACGGCTGGTTGAAACTGGCGTTGTTGGTAATTACAGCATCAACGAGCAGGGCGTTAACCGCGCTGGGGTGGGTGCGCACCACCAGGTCAGTGCTGGCGATTTTGCTGACATCCCGGTTGGCTTTCAGGGGGCAATCCAGAGAGTCACAGAGCCATTTCGTCATTGGCCACAGGTTCGACGTCGGATCTATTTGCGAGCTATTAAAATAAAGCAGTTGCCCTCCCAGTAACAGCAGCGCCAGTGCCGATGCTGCGTACCACGGCCACTGCAAAGGTTTTGTCGAAGTTGCTGTGCCGGAGTCGCTGCCCGCTTCCTGTTGCTCAGTGTCGTCCCCTATCAGTGCGCCGATGGCGGGCTGCCAGCGCGCCATTGCTTCAGCGTCCAGGGATAGCACCTCTTCCCGGTCTTGATCAGGCTGGCCGTTGAGTGGTTGATTGCGGGAGCCGAGGGAGGCCACTGGTTGTTGAGCGGGTGTGGCGATAGCGGGTGCCGGTTGTTGGTGGATCCCGCCGCTTTTTGATGTTGGCGCCGTTTTGTGTTCTTTAGTTTCCGCCGCTTGCCCGTCATGCTCTGGCGCGGTGTTAACGGACTTTTCTTCAATGGCGGTGAACTTTCGCGAGTCAGATTTTTCTTTCAGGGCTTCTTCAAGCTGGGCCAGGTCAAAATTGTCATCTATGTAGAAATCGTCGTCATCTTTCCAGCTTTTGGTGTTGGTGGGCGCTGCCTTCGCCTGTTGATCTGCCTGATCCTTGTTGGCGGATGGAACATCGCCAGCTGAGAGTTCTTCGAGGTTTGCCTGTCCGTTAAACGCTTTGAAGCAGAGACCGCAGCGCACCATGCCTTTGGCTGCGCCGAGCTGGCTTTCGGATACCCTGAAAGCCACTTGGCAGTGGGGGCAGCGGGTTTTAAATGCGGTTGTCACAAAATGGCCTTCCCCAGCGCTTCATTGATGGGATCTTACACCAGCTTGGTGGCATTTAACCGTGCCCAATCCTCAACAAGGGTAACAGGGGAAAATTCAAAGCCGGGATAGGCGGCGCAGACGGCATCTGTCTGTTGGCTCATGATACCGGAAAGGCACAATTGGCCGCCGGGCTTGGTGAGATCGCTGATGGGCTTGGCAAGGGTTATCAGCGGTGCGGCGAGAATATTGGCGACCACAATATCTGCCATTGTCTTCGGCATGTCTTCCGGCAGGCAGGTGATCAAACGATCCTCGCTGAGGCTGTTGCGGGCGAGATTGTCCCTGGTGGCGATCAGCGCCTGGGGGTCATTGTCAACGGCAACAACCCGCTCGGCGCCGAGCAATAGCGCCGCTATGCCGAGAATGCCGGAGCCGCAACCGTAGTCCACCAGGGTTTTACCGTTGAGATCAATACTGTCGAGCCATTGCAGGCACAGAAAAGTCGTGGGATGGGTGCCGGAACCAAAGGCGAGGCCGGGATCCAGCGCCAGATTGATGGCGTTCGCATTCGGCGGCTCGCGCCAACTCGGGCAGATCCACAGCCGCTCGCCACAGCGGATGGGTTCGAAATGCTCCATCCACAGGCGCTCCCAGGGCTGGTCTTCGAGAATTTCCCAGTGAAGTTGTTGCCCGGAAACGCCCTGGTCGGCCATAAGCTGCTGGCTGATCGCCTGTTGGTCGGCATCGGTCTCGTAGAGCGCCGTGACTCGAACCCTGTCCCATAGCGGTGTTTCGCCGACACCAGGCTCCAAAATGGGGGTGTCGGCGTCATCGCTAAGGGTGACAGACACCGCCCCGCTGGCGAGCATGGCGTCTTCAAGGCTCTCTGCGGAGGAGCGCTGAGTGACCGTGTGAAGTTGCAACCAGGGCATCAGAGACCCAATTTTTTCTCGAGGTAGTGAATATTGACACCGCCCCGCTTGAAGCCCTCGTCAATGACCAGGTCGCGCTGCATGTCCGTATTGGTTTTGATACCTTCAATAAAGAGCTCGTCGAGGGCATTGCGCATACGGGTGAGTGCGGCCTCACGGTTAATGCCATAGGTAATGATTTTGGCGATCAGCGAGTCGTAATAGGGCGGCACCGAATAGCCGGAATAGAGGTGGGAGTCCACCCGTACGCCATTGCCACCAGGAGGGTGGTAATTGGTGACTTTGCCAGGGCAGGGCATAAACGTCTGGGGGTCTTCGGCATTGATGCGGCATTCAAAGGCATGGCCGCGGAAAATAATATCTTCCTGCTTGAAGCTCAGTGGTCTGCCGCTGGCGATAAGCAGCTGTTCCTTGACGATATCCACACCGGTAATCATTTCAGACACGGGGTGTTCCACCTGAACACGGGTATTCATTTCAATAAAATAATAGTTGCCGTCTTCATAGAGGAATTCAAAGGTGCCTGCGCCGCGATAGCCGATATCGATGCAGGCCTTGACGCAGGAGTCAAAAACCCCCTGGCGGACATCGTCGGGAATTCCCGGGGCGGGAGCTTCTTCGAGAACCTTTTGGTGACGGCGTTGCAATGAGCAGTCGCGATCGCCGAGATGAATGGCGTGACCCTGGCCATCGGCGAGCACCTGAACTTCCACATGGCGGGGATTTTCGAGGAATTTTTCCATGTAAACCGTGGCGTCGCCAAAGGCCGCCTTGGCTTCAGACTGGGTGATACTGATGGCCTTGAGGAGATGGGCTTCGCTGTGAACCACTCTCATGCCGCGACCGCCGCCGCCGGCCGCCGCCTTGATAATCACCGGATAACCGATCTGCTTGGCAATTTTCCGGGTCTGCTCGGCATCCTCGGTGATGGGGCCGTTGGAACCTGGTACCGTGGGCACGCCGGCCTTGCGCATGGCGGCAATGGCGCAGACCTTGTCGCCCATCATGCGAATAACATCGGGGGTGGGGCCAATAAAGGTAAAACCGCTGCGCTCCACCATCTCGGCAAAGTCGGCATTTTCCGCGAGAAAACCGTAGCCGGGGTGAACCCCTACGGAATCGGTAATTTCCATGGCGCTGATAATGGCGGGAATGTTGAGATAGCTTCCAGAGGATGCGTTGGGACCGATGCAAATACTTTCGTCGGCGAGGCGCACATGCTTGAGGTCGGCATCCGCTTTTGAGTGTACAGCAACGGTGCGAATACCCAGCTCTTTACAGGCGCGGAGAATTCGCAGGGCGATTTCGCCCCTGTTTGCGATAAGAACTTTGTCCAGCATGGTAAATGCCTGTTGTTGGAGGTTGAGGATCTAGATAATGGTAACCATGGGCTGGTCAAATTCGACGGGTTCGCCGTCGTCGACAAGAATGGCGCCGATGGTGCCGGATTTGTCCGCTTCGATCTGGTTCATCATCTTCATGGCTTCAACAATACAGAGAACGTCGCCCACATTGACCTTTTGGCCGACCTCGACAAAAACGGGGGATCCGGGTGAGGGGGATCTGTAGAAGGTGCCCACCATGGGCGATTTTACGACATGGCCGGCGGGCTCAGCGGGGGTGCTGGCCTCTGCTGCAGGCGCCGGTGCTGCTGCCGGAGCGGGCGCTGGTGCTGGCGCCTGGTGCTGGGGCGCCGCCATATACATGGGTTGGGGGGCGTTGCTGAAACCGGCGCGGCTGATGCGCACGGACTCTTCGCCCTCTTTGATCTCGATTTCACCGATGTTCGATTCTTCGAGAAGTTCGATAAGTTTCTTTATTTTGCGGATATCCATGAGCTGATTCCTGGGTAATAAGTAGTAGTGATGTTAAAAATTTCTGGGTTGTCAGCGGCTCACTGCTGTTTGAGGCGGCTGAGCGCTGCCGTCAATGCCAGTTCGTAACCTATAGCGCCAAGCCCGCAGATAACGCCCTCTGCGATATCTGAGAAATAGGATTTGTGGCGAAAACGCTCGCGGGCGTGAACATTGGACAAATGGACTTCAATAAAAGGTATTTCGCTGGCGAGAATGGCGTCCCGAAGGGCGACGCTGGTGTGGGTAAAGGCCGCTGGATTAAAAATAATGAAATTGACGCCTTCGCGGCGGGCGTCGTGGATTCGGTCGATAAGTTCATACTCGGCATTGCTTTGTAGCGACAGAAAGTGGTGTCCCGCGGCGATACAGCTTTCCTGCAGGTTTTGGTCTATATCTCTGAGTGTGGCGCTGCCGTAGAGGCCGGGTTCCCGGCTGCCGAGCAGGTTCAGGTTGGGGCCGTGCAAAACGAGAATAGTAGCCATAGCCTTGGGGTCGCTGTTTTATCAATGACTGGAGTCTGCCCCAAAAATTCAATGATGTCCAACAGAATAGTCTTTTTGGCGACGTTGTCAGCACAATGGCTGTAGTTGCTTGGATTTTCCGGGCAGAAACAGATTTTAAAAATAGCCAGTTTTAACGTATTGGCGACGTTGGCGACCAGTTGCCGTTGAAATAGCCGCCATTTTGCTGGAGTTGGCCTAAAATGCCAAATTTTGTAGCTAATTTGCAGTTATTTTGCCGCTATATGGCGGAAAAATTGCATTTGTCGGCGTTACTGTTGCTCCAGAGTTCGAATCACCCTTTGCGCGCTGAGTATTTGTGGTAACACCATAGGCTCCCTTGTTCCCTCCGAAT
Source organism: Porticoccaceae bacterium (assembly GCA_050175615.1). Classification (GTDB taxonomy): domain Bacteria; phylum Pseudomonadota; class Gammaproteobacteria; order Pseudomonadales; family Porticoccaceae; genus CAYXXZ01. Next base: position 34,184 of record JBFXIU010000005.1, read on the forward strand.
AGTAAAGATAAAGGGGCACACCATTGCGACCATTGGCATTGAGCAGTGCGGTAATTTCCCCGTCGTAATTGGTCCAGTCGCCCTTCAGGTAGACGATATTGCGGTTGCGCAGGGTTTCGGCAAACTCGTCTGAACTCAGGGCGATTTTTTCATTGGCGAGGCAGGTCAGGCACCAGTCGGCGGTGAGATTGATGAAGACGCGGCGGTCATTTTCAAGCAGTTCAGCCAAGCGTTTCTCGCTGTAGGGTTCCCAGAGCTGTGGCGGTTTTTCCCGAAGTAGTTGCTGTGCAGGGAGAAGGAGTGCAGCGATAGCGGCAACCACGGCGAGGGTTTTGATAATGGGGCTGCGTTCTTTGGTTTTGGCTTTGTTGCCAAGCCAGATGGCAAAACTCAGCAATACTAAACCTGTCAAAACGGCGACGAGGGTGTCGGCATCGGTCTGGTGGCCCAGTATCCACAGCAGCCACAGGCAGGTGAAATAGAGAGGAAAGGCAAGAAATTCCTTTAATGTTGCCATCCATGCGCCGGGTTTGGGCAGTTTCCTCAATAACCCTGGCGCCCAGGTGAGCACCAAAAAAGGCAGAGCCATGCCAAGCCCCAGGAAAGCAAAAACCAGCAGGGCTATGGCGGTGGGCTGGGTGAGGGCAAAACCCAGCGCGGTGCCCATAAACGGCGCCGAGCAGGGGCTGGCGACGACAGTGGCCAGAACGCCGGTGAGGAATGAGTGCTGTATTCCGCTGCCGCCGGAGGCCGTTTGTCCCAGGTTCATCAGTCTGGAGCCGGCGCTAAAAAAACCGGAAAAGCTCAAGCCCATCACAAAAAACAGGTAGGTGAGGGCGATGATGAACCCGGGGGATTGGAGTTGAAATCCCCAGCCCAGGGCTTCACCTCCCGCCCTCAAGATCATCAGCAGCAGCGCGACGGCGACAAAGGTGATAACCACGCCGAGGCTGTAGGCAAGGCCGTGAACATGGCGGCTGTGGGGGGACAGGTGAGAACTTGTCAGGCTCAGAATTTTGATCGACAGAACCGGGAAAACACAGGGCATCAGATTGAGGAGGAGGCCGCCCAGGGCGGCAAAAAGCAAAATCAATGGCAATGCTCTGGTTTGACTTTGATTATTAGGGCTTGCCGCCACCGACAGGGGCTGGTCGCTGATTTCCGGTGCCCCGCCCAGAGCGCTGAACTTGATGTATTGGCTTCGCGGTGGGTAACAGAGTCCGGCGTCGGCACAGGCCTGGGACTCCACCGTGACCATCAGGTCGCCACTCGTTGCTGGCAGCGCGGCGGTGACAGTGGTGGTTTCGTAATAAACCACCAGTTCTTTTTCGTAGTAGTCGTCGTAGCGCAGAGTGCCTGGCAGAAATTTTTGTTGGAGGTTGGTGTCGACGCCCTGGGGGTTGGCAAGGCGGGTTTTGAATTGATTCTGGTAGAGGTAGTAGCCTGGCGCAATCACCCACTCCAGCACCAGGGTGTTGTCTTCAACCCGAGGGTGCAGTTGGTAGGCCTGATCCACGGGCAGGAAGTCGTTGCCGTTGCCTGCGGTTGCAGTGAGCGGGGCTGACTTGGCAAACGTCAGGGTATCGGCCACATTGGCGGATGAAAAAAAACTGAGAAAGCCGACAAGCAGCCAGCTGGATGTCCAGAGGGAAAGATGTTTCACCAGGGTCATTCCTTATTTCAGTACCGGGGGGGATCATCGCCATTGTAAAGCGTCCGCAGACTCGCTGCAGGACCCGCCGGCTCTTATCTTACGGGAAGGCAGCACTTTTTTGAGATTTTTTCCAGGTTATAGTTCCTTCCAATTATTGGTGTTGTTCCCGTGTTTTTGCATATGAGACCTGTTATGAAGCTGTCAAGCGTTGTTATTGTCCTGTTGTTGCTCAGTGGTGGCGTTGTCGCTGGTGATATTGCCATTAGCGATGGCCGGGTACGCGAAACAATTCCCGGGCAGACGGTGAGTGCAGGCTATCTCCGTATTGTCAATAAAAGTAGCGACCCCTGTGTTTTGCACGGGGTCAGCTCTGCCGCCGCGGGTAAAGTCGAGGTGCATGAGCACCGGCATCAGGACGGCAAAATGTCTATGCGTGAAGTTGTCAACCTGGCGGTGGACGCCAAGGCTTCTGTTCTGTTCGAACCCGGTGGTTACCATCTTATGCTGCTGAACCTGTCCCAGCCCTTGGCGAAAGGTGATACGGTGGCGGTGAATTTTGATTTTGGCGACTGCGGCGCAGTAATGGAAAAATTTCCGGTTGTCGCCATCGGCGATTAACCCAGGGCGCGGGCGCGTCTGTCCGGTTGACGGGTGCACTCAGTTGGGGATGAAAATATGATGGAGTCTGGCGCGATGAATCAAGGCAACAACAAAAAACGGGTATTTCTGGGGGTGGTTCTGGCATTGGCTGCGGCCCTCTCGATAACCCTGGTTATCGGTTGGCTGTGGAGCGCAGAGCCTGAGCTGGTTGATACCGGTAACCGGGTTGCCAGCGACGACCGCAGCGCCAGAATTGTTGGTGTTACCACCACCACTGCCCTCATCAATGTCGCCGAAACTCTGCTCGACAAGCGCGGCGGTTACCTGAGTAATGATATGTTTCCTCCGGGAGTATGGCTGGACAATATTCCCAACTGGGAGTACGGCGCCCTTATTCAGGTGCGCGATCTCTCCAAGGCGATGCGCGACCGCTTTAGCCGCTCCCAGTCCCAGTCCACCGAAGACCCTGATCTTTCCCTGGCTGAACCGAGGTTCAACTTTGATAACGACAGCTGGATCCTGCCGGATACGGAATCTGAGTACCGCCAGGGTATCAAGTATCTCAACGCCTATCTGACACGGCTTGCCGATGACGATGAATACAATGCCCAGTTCTACGCCCGCGCCGACAATCTGCGCTACTGGTTGCAAACGGTGGAATCCCGCCTCGGCAGCCTGTCACAGCGCCTCAGTGCCAGTGTCGGCCAGCGGCGCCTGAATACGGATCTCGCCGGAAAGCTTGGCGGCCAACAGTCTACCGAATCGCCTCAGGAGGTGATTGTCAAAACGCCGTGGACAGAGCTGGACGATGTTTTTTACGAAGCCCGCGGCACCACCTGGGCGCTAATTCATTTTCTTCGCGCCATCGAAAAGGATTTTGATTCGGTTCTTGAGAACAAAAATGCCAAAGTCAGCTTGCAGCAGATTATCAGGGAGCTGGAGGCCACCCAGGAACCACTTGGCAGCCCCATTGTTCTCAACGGTTCCGGATTTGGTTTTCTCGCCAATCATTCGCTGACCATGGCCTCCTATATCAGCAGAGCCAATGCGGCGATTATTGATATGCGCGAGTTGCTGTCACAAGGCTAAAATAATTTGTGTCTGCCCTGTAAGGCTGTGGTGGTTGAGGCAATAACATGACATACAGTGGGATTCCTGGTTTTGTGAAGGTGCTGCATGGCTGCAGATAAGCCTGCTGCTGTGATCGCGGCTGCGCTTTCCGAGGATCATCTGCGCAGCCTGGCGGACAGCCTCGACTATGGTGTCGCCATCATTGGCGCTGATTTCAGCATACACTTTATCAACAGCTGGCTGGCGGAAAAAACCGGTATTGTCCCCGCTGCGGCAATGGCAAAAAATCTATTCGAGCTTTTCCCGAGTGTTAGACAAACCACTTTTTTACGCCAGTTCAACAAATGTCTGCAAGGAGAAAACCAGGGGTTTCAGTGGAACAAGACGCTGTTCCCCAGCGCCATTGCCCTGGTTGAAAAAATCTTCGATCAAACCACTGCCGAGGTGCAGCTTGACCGCGTCGTTTGCAGGCTCGGCGGCAGCGGCGACAATGTTTATGGCTGGATAGAAGTGTTTCCCCAGGAGCGTGGTCAGCGGTTGCTGTCTGGCGCCGATAATGGCCGCTCCGCCACTGCCACAGCTGCGTTGAGTTATCAGGAGGCGACGTTTTCCGCCCGCCTGTCCAGTGAGCATTTAGGGCTGATCAGCGTCGACAGTTACGGCTTTATTTCCCTGGTTAATGAGGCCATGCTTGAACTGGTGGGCTTTGACGAGTCTGATCTTATCAATAAACCCCTGCGTGTTCTGTTTCCTCAGGTTGCCGATCTTGTGCCCGGCGAAAACTATCGCACCGCCATTGAGGCCGTCCTGTGCAGCAACAGAGACAGCTGCCTCGAAGCCGTTTCTGTCGATGGCTCGCAAATCAAATTTGAGATTGCGGTTTTTGACAGTCTTGCCGAGAAAGATCATTTGATTGTTTGCTGTCAGGATGTCACCCGCTCCAGTGGATTGTTCGATGCCCTTCAGCGTCAGCGTGAATTATTAAGCACCATATTCAGCCATGTCGCCGACGCCATTCTGATCGTAGACAGCCGCGGTTGTATCGAAAACCTCAATCCGGTTGCCGAACAGATGCTGGGGCTAGGCCATCGCCGCCACGCCAATACCTATATAGAGGATGTGCTCAGGCTGAGAGACGACAGCGATAATGCTGTTTTTCCGTTCACAGAAGCGGTTAGCCGCGAGCGCACCGTCAATATCGTCAGCGGTGTCCATCTCAAAGCACTGTCTGGTGCGGACGTTCCGGTTATGGTGTCTGCGACCCCCAGCAGGGATAAGAACAATCAGGTTGCGGGTTGTGTCATCGTGATGCGTGCGGTCAGCGAGTCGCGGCGGATTTCCAGTCGACTGAGCTGGCATGAAACCCACGACCCTCTGACCCAGCTTGCCAATCGCCGACAGATGGAAAATGAAGTGATTCGCGCTATCGACAATGTCCATGTGGAGGACGCCAGCCACGGTTTTCTCTATATTGATCTGTACAATTTCTCGATGATCAATGATACCTGTGGCCACGCCGCTGGCGATGAATTGTTGCGCCAGTTCTCGCGATTGTTGACCCAGACAGTGGGTGATTTTGATATTGCCGGGCGCACGGGTAATGATGAGTTTGCCGTTCTCCTCTGGCATCGCTCCGCTGAAGAAGTGCGCGAGGAAGCGGAAAAAATCCTCAGCGCTGTGACCGGCTTTAGCATACCCTGGGAGGAGCGTCGCCTCAAAGTGCCGGTGAGCATAGGGGTTGAAATGATCACCAGAGACAGCACTTCCGACGTGGATGTCATGCTTGCCGCCATCGCCTCCTGTGCCATTGCCCGGGAAAATGGTCGCAACCGGATTCACTTTCCCCATAAGGGTAAAAGCCTCAAACCCCGGCACAGTTTGTCCAGTTGGGCGGCTCGAATCAGCGACGCCCTGGATGAGGAGCGGTTTGTGGTTTACTGTCAGCCCATCGTCCCGTTGCAGGAGCGCAAAGAAGTAAAACATTATGAAGCCCTGGTGCGCATGCTGGACAAAGAAGGCAACATCATTGCACCCGGCAATTTTATCGCCGCGGCAGAAGCCTCGGGCTTTATCGACGATATCGACAAGTGGGTGTTTGAAAAAATACTCGCCACACTGGAAAGCCTGCCCCCACTAAAGCGCAATCAATACGCCTTTTCGGTGAATCTGTCCGGGCACACCATCAGTGATGAAAAATTCCTCGGCTATGTGATGGCTCGTGTCAAAGAGATGACGCTGGAGCCTGGTACCCTCAACTTTGAAATCACCGAAACCGCGGCGGTAAAGCACTTTGACCGCGCCGTCCATTTTATTAATGCCCTTAGGGATCTGGGCTGCCTATTTGCCCTGGATGATTTTGGCAGCGGTCTGTCCTCATTCGGCTATCTCAAGCAACTACCGGTGAATTTTCTCAAGATCGACGGCAGTTTTGTCCGCAAAATGGAGTTGGAGGCTGTGGAGTACTCCATGGTGAGCACCATTAATCATCTCGCCCATATTATGGGGCTTGGCACCATTGCCGAATGTATCGAGAATCAGGCGCAGATGTCCATGCTTCAGGATATGGGCGTCGATTACGGCCAGGGCTTTTTCTTTGCGGTTCCCGAGCCTGTCGAGCGCATTATTGGCGTTTAAATCGTTAGCGAACCTCTGCAAAGCCTGAGGTATCATCAGCTTGTGCCGGTTCCTTAGCCGCAATTTGGCCTATGGGTTAAGCGAAACTCTCCAAAATACCGCGATATTGCCTCAGGGGCAGCCGGGGGCCAAACTGGCCGACCACGGTGGCCGCCGCCAGGCAGCCGAGTTCCGCCGCTTTGCGAAAATCCATGCCGTGATTGATGCCGTACAGAAATGCGCCGGCAAACATATCGCCCGCGCCATTGCTATCCACCGCAGTGATGGCGCGGCCGGGAATGTCAAAGGCTTCAATGCCGTCGTGGGCGAGCACCCCGTCGGCTCCCAGGGTAATGACATACTGGTCGGCAAATTGGCACATTTCCTCGCTGGCGTCGCTGAGATTGTCGGTATTGGTCCACACCTGGGCTTCTTCGCGGTTGCAAAAGAGCAAATCCACCTTGCGCCCGCTCATTTCCGCCAGCTGGTCGCGGAAGTGGGCGACAATGCCGGGGTCGGAAAGGCTAATTGCCACTTTGGTGCCGTTGGCCTGGGCGTGCTTTCTCGCGGCAATGGCCGCTGCCCTGCCGGTGGGCGAAGTCGACAGATAGCCCTCAATGTAAAGGTATTCGGAAGCGGCAATGGCGTCAAAATCGAGGTCTGCTTCGCTGAGTTCTTCACTGGCGCCCAGGTAGGTGTTCATGGTTCTCTCTGCGTCCGGGGTGATCAGCACCAGGCATTTGCCAGTGGTTCCATCGGGGAGCGGCTTCACATTGGTAAAGCTGACACCGGCTTCACGGAGATCGTTAAGATAAAACTCGCCATTGTCGTCTGCGGCGACACGGCCGCAAAAAAAACCGCTGCCACCAAAGGCGCTCACAGCAATAATGGTATTGGCGGCGGAGCCGCCGCTGGCGCGACGGGATGCGGTAAGGTGATCACGGAGGTAGTCGATCAGTTCCCGCTGCCGGGCTTCGTCCACCAGGGTCATTAAACCCTTGTCGATATTCAATTGAGCGAGATCTTTGTCGCTGACCTCAATTTCCGTATCCACGAGTGCTGCACCCATGGCAAAGACATGATATTTCCTGCTCATCAAGACACCTGTTTTGTTGTCCCGCCATTATCACCTGAATTGGGTCACAGAGAAAATGCGTCCTGGTTGTTTTGGCCGCCGTCTAGGGAGAGAATGGCGGCCTTGACATAGATACCATGACGGAGTTTGGGATTGGCCAGGCGCAAAAAAAGTAAGGCAACCACCAAGTCAGCCTCCAGGGGGCGGGGTTTTTTGCGCCGTTTGGCGCTGTGGCTGCTGTTCTGGGCGGTAGTTGGCGGCGCCATTGCCGTGGTTGTTCTCGACAGTATTGTTCGCGCCAAATTTGAAGGCGCCAAATGGGCACTGCCCGCCCACGTCTATGGCCGCGCCCTGGATCTTTACGCCGGACAGTCGCTTTCCCCTGGCCGTTTGCGCTGGGAACTGGATCAGCTGGGTTATCGCGCCGTAGCCTCGGTTTCCAGTCCGGGGCAATACCGGGTCAGTGGTGCTCAGGTTGAGCTTTACACCAGACCCTTTGAATTCTGGGACGGCTACGAATCCGCCAAACAGCTCAGCATCAGTTTCAGTGGCAACAGTATTCAATCCCTGAGGGGACAACAGGAGACCCTGGACGTTGTGCGCCTGGAGCCCATGATGATTGGCGGCATTTACCCCGATCACCAGGAAGATCGCGTGCTGGTCACTCTCGCGGAATTACCGCCCTACCTGGTGGACGGCCTGCTGGCCGTGGAGGATCAAAACTTCTACCGCCATTTTGGCATTTCCCCGACGGGGATCGCCCGGGCATTGCTGTCCAATATTGTTGCCGGAAGCACTGTGCAGGGGGGCAGCACCATTACCCAGCAGCTGGTCAAAAATTTCTATCTCAGCCAGGAGCGCAGCCTGGTGCGCAAAGGCATCGAGGCGGTGATGGCGATCATGCTTGAGATTCATTACAGCAAGGAAGCCATTCTCGAAACCTACCTCAACGAAGTCTTTCTCGGTCAATCGGGCAAGCGGGCCATTCACGGTTTCGGCCTTGCCAGCAGGCACTATTTCCGTCAGCCCATCAGTGAGCTGGAAGTTCACAAGGCGGCGCTGTTGATTGGTATGGTCAAAGGGGCGTCCTACTATGATCCCTGGCGCAACCCCGAACGCGCCAAAAGCCGCCGCAACCTGGTGCTCGATGTTATGGCGCAGGAAGGAGTTATCAGCGAAGCAGAGGCGGGCTCCGCCAAAGCCAAACCCCTTGAAGTGGCGGTAAAGCCGGGCACCAGCACCAATCCCTACCCGGCGTACCTGCAATTGGTGAGAGAGCAGCTGAGCCGGGACTATCGGGAGGAGGATCTCAAATCCGCCGGTTTGCGTATTTTCACCCATTTCGATCCCCAGGTTCAGCACCAGATGGAAGCCAGCATCAGCGCGGTGGTGGACAATCTGGAAAAAGGCTATCGAATTCCTTCCGGCGCTCTCGAAACTGCCGCAGTGATGGTGCGGATAGGCACGGCCGATGTTCTCGCCCTCGCCGGGGGCAGAAAACCCGGCTATGCGGGCTATAACCGCGCTGTTGATGCCCGCAGACAAGTGGGCTCCACCATAAAACCTGCGGTTTATCTCACCGCCCTTGAGCGCTCTCGGCAATATACATTGGCCACTCTGATAGACGACGCCCCTGTCAGTGTTAAATCATCCAACGGCACCCTATGGCAGCCGCAAAATTACGAAAAACACAGCAATGGTATGGTGCCGCTGTTTCGCGCCCTGGGTAATTCCCTCAATCAGGCAACAGCGCGCCTCGGCATGCAACTGGGGCTGCCCAATGTAACCGAAACCATCCGCCGCCTCGGTTACGAGGGTGCGATGGACGAATACCCCTCCATGTTGCTCGGCTCGATGCAAATGTCACCGATGGAGGTGGCCAGTATCTTTCACACCATAGCCGCCGAGGGTTTTTACACGCCCTTGCGCACCATTAGCGCCGTTTACACCGCCGACAACCAACCCCTGAAGCGATACCCCTTTCAAACGGAGCAGCGCTTTAGTCCCCAGGTGATGCATCTTTTGCAATACGGCCTGCAAGTGGTGATGCGCGAAGGCACGGGCAGAGGCGCCTATCGCCGCCTGCCTGAAAATTTGGTGGTGGCCGGAAAAACCGGCACCACCAACGATCAGCGCGATAGCTGGTTTTCCGGTTTCAGTGATGAATATGTTGGGGTGGTCTGGCTTGGTCGCGACGACAACGGCAAAATGCCCTTGACCGGCGCCAGTGGTTCCTTGCAGATATGGGCGGATATCATGGCGGGTTTGGGTACCAGATCCATGGCCTTTCAAAAACCCCAGGGTGTAACCTACCATTGGGTTGAGGCTGCAACAGGGTTGCTTAGCAGCGAAGGTTGCGCCGGAGCCCGCTACCTGCCATTTATCGACGGCAGCGAACCCACACAAAAAAGTAACTGTTACCGCACAACGGGCGGTGATGTCATGGACTGGATTAAGGGCAGGCTCGGATTATGAACAGATTGACCGCAACAGGGCAGTACCGGGGCAGGCTGGCGTTTGCAGTGCTGCTGCTTATCGCCTTGACAGCCTGTGCGCCCATGGCGCCAGTGCCCACAGAAACCCGGTCGCCGCCAGCGCCAGCACCGCAGCCGCAAGATGAAAAAGTGGAGGATACGCCTTCCGCAAGTCCGGCGCCAAAACCGTCAAATACCGCAGTAACCTCTCTGGTCAATCAGGGCTGGACATACTATCGCCAGAATAACTATGAAGCCGCGCTCGGCGTCGCCGGCAGAGCCCAGCGCATCGATCCCCGCAGCCCGGAAGTTTACCTGCTCATGGCCAGCGCCCGCTTTTCCCTCTACCAGCTCGCCGTTGCCGAACAGCTGGCCCGCAAAGGGCTGACGCTGGCGCAAGGCGGGTCAGCGGTAAGCCGTCAGTTGCAGGCGCTGCTGGCAAAAATTGCGGCATCACAATAAATTGCTTGGCCACAGAGTCTCAGGTGGTAAAAATCCGGACATGGCTCTGTAGGCGCCGATGAACATCTTTGTCCTCGATACTCAGATAGACAAATGCGCTCGCTACCATTGCGATCAGCATGTGGTCAAAATGATCCTCGAAAGTGTTCAGCTGCTGTGCACTGCTCTCAATAAAAAAGGCTTTGCCACCCCCTATAAATCCACCCATCAAAACCATCCCTGCGTGCTCTGGGTGGAAGAGTCCTACAGCAATTTTGTCTGGTTACAAAAGCTCACAATCGCCCTCAACAAAGAATATCAATACAGATACAAAACCGGAAAAAGTCACAAATCGATGGCGGTACTGCCAGAGATAGCAGCTTGTCGCTATGAAGATATTGGCCTGCCCCCCTTTGCCCAGGCAATGCCAGAACAGTACAAAATACCTGGGGGTAGCGGCCTACAGGGCATTTTACCGTGGCGAGAAAATGCACTTTGCCCGCTGGACAAGGCGGAGAATTCCCCAATGGTTAAGCCAATAAGATAATCTCTTATTTGTTATTGCTGGTTATTCAGTGCTTAAGTTGCACCCGCCTGACGAGCCACGACGTTTCCGGCGGGATCTGGTCTATGGCGTTCGAATGCTCAATCCATTCGGTAACCGCCATCCACATTTAATGTTTGCCCGGTGATGTAGCTGGCGTCTGGGCCGATCAAAAAAGCGACGGCGGAAGCTTGCTCCGAGGGCTGGCCACGGCGTTCCATGGGAATGATTTTCTGGTTATAGGAAGCCTTGTATTCGGCAAAGGGCATGCCCGCCAGCTTGGCTTTTCGCGCCATGGTGCCGTCGAGCATATCGGTTTCGATGGAACCCGGGCAGATGCAGTTGACGCGAATATCTTTGGTGGCCAGCTCTGCCGCCATTTGCTGGGTGAGGCCGATAACCCCGAATTTGCTGGCGCAATAGCCACCGTAATTGGCAAAACCAAAACGGCCAGCGAGGGAGGAAATATTGACGATAGCGCTGGGTTTGCCGTGGGCGAGCATGGCGCGGGCGGCGGCCTTCGACATGTAGTAGACACCGTTGAGGTTGATATCGATGGTGGACAGCCAGAGGTCGTCAGCCATATCGACAATGGGTGCAGCGGCCGCTTCGCTGGCAACCCCGGCATTATTGACCAGCCCCGTGAGTGGCCCCAGTTCCTGTTCAACCGCAGCGATACAGGTGGCAATCTGCTCTGGCTTGGTGACATCGCAGTCCATGGCCAGCGCCTTGCGTCCCATGGCGCGGATTTCCTCGGCGACGGATTCCGCGCCGCGCCAGCCTTCCGCCAGCTCGTGTTCAGGAAATGTCGAGGGATCGCGTTTGATGGCGGTGACCATCACATCGGCGCCTTCCTCCGCAAGTCTGAGGGCAATCGCTCGACCAATGCCTCGTTTGCGCCCTGCCCCTGTGACCAGCGCCACCATGCCAGTTAATTTGCCCATTGTTTAGCTCTCTTGTTATTAACCTGTAGGTGATACTACCTATACGTTATCCGTTTACAACAATTCAGCTATAGGGCTTTGTTCTAGGGTTGGCCTAGGGTCTGTTGACGTTTCACATGGGTAGCCATAAAAATCCACACGCCATGGCGACCATGCTCTCATAGTTTCTCTTTAATTTATCGAACCGGCTGGCAATGGCTCGATACTGCTTGAATCGCGC